>CAZIEH010000046.1:0-11094 GCA_964538695.1 uncultured Eubacterium sp.
TTGTCCATAGCACCCAAAACGGCGATTATGCCGAGACATACGGGCATAATATATGCGCAAATGCCGAAAATACCGAACAGCACATTATGTAACCAAGACCACAGGTTGTGTTCGCCGCTGTTAATGACGGCAATGCACATTAACAGTACCGCAACCGCGAACTGTATAATTGCGTGAACCTGTCGCCCTGCGCCCTGCTGTGGTTGCTCTTTAATATTCTCTATCTGCGTGGCTGTGGCGCTCGCAGGCTTTTTCCTTGTCGATTTTTTTGCCGTGGACTTATTACCCTTTTTGGCAGTTGCCATTTCTATACCCCTCATTCAATATGTAATATTAACGGCGGTAATGCCGTTAATTAAAAAAACTATAATTTCATTACGCTGTACGCCCTGCGCTTTGTCGGAAAGTTGATTTTTAAAACAGGCACTACCGTTCACCACCCGTTTCTATAAGGCGGTAAAGACAGTCAAGCGCATCGCTTAAACCACCCTTTTCGTCAATAAGTCCCTCTTTAACCGCACTGTCGCCGTCCAAAACAGTACCCATATCTGTTACAAGCTCGCCTACATTCAGCATCAGCTGTTTAAACCTTTTCGGCGAAATTGAAGAATTATCGGCAACAAAGCGTACAATTCTTTCCTGCATTTTGTCAAAATAGCTCATCATTTGCGGAACACCCAAAACAAGACCGGAGGTTCGTACGGGGTGCAGTGTCATTGTAGCACTAGGAACAATAAAAGAACGCTTTGCGGATACCGCAAGCGGCACACCGATAGAGTGACCGCCGCCCAAAACAAGCGAAACCGTCGGCTTTTTCATACCTGCCACAAGCTCGGCAATCGCAAGACCTGCCTCTACATCGCCGCCGACGGTATTAAGGATTATTATAAGCCCCTCAATATCGCTGTCTTCCTCTATCGCCACGAGCTGTGGTATAACATGCTCGTACTTTGTGGTTTTGTTTTGCGACGGCAATATATAATGCCCCTCGATTTGCCCTATAACAGTTAAGCAGTGAATAATGTGTTTGCCGTTTGTCGCGGTGACCGAGCCGCTTTTTTCAATGAGCTGTTGCTCGACACACTGCTGTTGCGGTGTTTCGCCGTAATCCTCGTTTTCGGGTGTGTATTCTCCGTTCAACGCAATTCCCCCACTTCTGTGGGAATTATTGTTTCACAAAAAGGCGAAAATATACATCTTAATTATATCACCTAAGTGCAAAAAAATCAACAGCCGTATGCAAAATCACAAACGACTGTTGAATTATTTTAAAAGCTGTTATTTAAGAAAAATTTCCATAACGGGGCAAAGCTTGTCTGCAACCGTAACGGGAGCCTCGAAAACAACGCCCTCTTCCTTGCTTTCCACCAAATATCCACCGAAATCCTTTGCCTTTGTCTTGTGGAACTGCACCTCACTGCCGTCCCAAAGGAACTGTGCATAATCCACCTTGTCTATCGAAAGACCGTAAAAGTTAAGCTCTTTCATAGGATATTTTTGGAAATGCACATAAAGTCGCTTGCCGTCGGCACTTTGCGTAAGCTTGCAACCCTCGGGAGCCTTAAACTCCGGCTCTGCCATAGTACAACCGTAAATGGAACGCGAGTTTGTCTTCATCCAATCCGCATATACTTTAAGCGCATTTTTTGCACGGTCATCAAACACACCGCGCGAATTTGGACCTACATTCATAATAAGATTGCCGCCGAGACTTACGCTGTCTACAAGCAGGTTTATCAAAATTTCGGGTGTCTTCCAAGTCGCCTCATCACGGTAGTATCCCCAAGAGCCGCTGAAGGTATGACAAGCCTCCCAAACGCGATATTCACCCTTTTCGTTCTGCATCCAATAATCCATTTGTGATTGCTCGGGTGTGAACAAATCCTGCTCTATTTCGGTGCGGTTATTTATAATAATATCCGGCTGTAAAGAGCGAACGGTTTTAATAAGCTCGACAGCCTCCCACTCGTTTTTACCCTTAACACCGCCGTACTGCATCCAATCGCGTACCTCGGGTGCGTTTTTCCAAATAGAGTAGGAATAATCCATCCACAAAATATCGATTTTGCCGTAATTCGTCATAAGCTCGGTCAATTGGTCACGCATATACTTTGCGTACTTGTGCATATTCCTGCCCTTGTCAAGCTCTGCGGCGTTCGGGTCATCGCGACGAGGGTGCAAAATATCAATCGGAAAATCGGGATGATGCCAGTCGATAAGCGAATAGTAAAAACCGACCTTTATACCCTCTGCGCGAAAGGCATCGACATATTCGCGAACAAGGTCACGACCGAAAGGTGTGTTGGTTATTTTGTAATCTGTATACTTGGTGTCGAAAAGGCAAAAGCCCTCGTGGTGCTTGGTCGTCAGTACTGCGTACTTCATACCCGCCTCTTTCGCGGCTTTTGCCCACTCTTTTGCATCAAACATATCGGGATTGAAATGCTTAAAATACCTCTCATAATGCTCGTCGGTCATTTTTTCTTTCATTTTTACCCACTCGTGGCGCGACGGCATAGCGTATAAGCCGAAATGTATAAACATACCAAAACGGTCATTCACGAACCAATCGGTTTTACCTGCGGTTTTTTCTATTTTATAGCTTGACATTTTAAACACTCCTTAACAGAATTTCGAACCTGTCATCTACCCATATAATAACATAATTATTTTGTTTTTCAAGGCAATTTTTTGCGCTTTTTAAATACGCAATATTGACATATTTTCCATTTATGTACTGTCATACGACTTAAAGCGTTGTCGCAACATATTTTGCGTTTTTTAAAAAGTCGTATTGCTTTTTTTGACCGTCGGCATTATAATGTATTATAATAAAAAAGCAAAGGGATTTTTTAAATGACAGTAATTTATCTTGTGCGGCATTGTGAATCTATGGCAAACCGCATTTTCTCTTTCGCGGGCAGAACCGATGTCGATATAAGTGCCAAGGGCGAGCTTCAGCTTGAATGTGTTTCGGAATATTTTAAAACCGTTCATCTTGATACAATTTATTCAAGCCCACTGCTGCGCGCAAAAAAGACGGCGGAGGCTATTGCAAAATACAACAGCCTGCCCATCATTACCGATGAAAGACTTATTGAGATAAATTTGGGTGTGATGGACGGCAGACCGGTAAGCGAAATGACCGACCGACAAAACTATATGTGGTATAACGAGCCGCACAATTTCCATATAGACGGCGGCGAAACAATGCAACAGGTTGCCGACCGCGCATTTGAGGCTATTAAAGAAATTGCCGAGTACGAGGATGGCAAGGTCGTCGCGGTTGCAACACACGGCTGTGTTATACGCAACCTTATGCGAATTTTCCACAAGTTCGCGCCCGTGGGTATAAAAGAGGTTGACTGGTGCGACAATTGCGGAATAAACCGCATAATTTACGCAGGCGGAGAGTTTTCGATAGATTTAGAAAATTACACTGAACATCTTTCGGAGGATGCCGCCGCCGTGCCTATTTCGGAATGGGTTAAATAAACATAAAGGATTTGATTTTTTGATAATTATGGCAATCGACCTCGGCACCGTCAGAACAGGTGTCGCCGTAAGCGACAAAAGCGAAACCTTTGCTTTCGCGCGCGATGTTATTAAACAGCCCGAGCGTGCAAAGCTTTTTCCGCGTCTTGCACAAATCGCCGCAGATGAAAAAGCCGAGCTTATCGTTATGGGCTTGCCGCTTAATATGGACGGCAGTGAGGGTCACAAGGCGCAAAGCTGTCGCGAGGCGGCTGCTGAAATAGAAAAGCTTACCGATATACCCGTTGTTATGTGGGATGAGCGTTGCTCTACCATAAGCGCACATTCGGCACTTTTTATGAGTGGTGTCGGCAGTAAAAAGCACAAAAATGTTGTCGACTCTGTTGCGGCAACAATAATTCTTGAAAGCTACCTTGAAAAAAGGAAAAATGAAAAGCTTTAAACAAAACAGCAAGCAGTGTTTGCCGAAATTCGGTGGACTGCTTGCTGTTTTTTATCGCATTGCTTTCAGAATGGCTTTTTGCTCGTCGGATATTCGGTAGCTCTCAATCGCTTTTCGTATCGCCTTTTTATGCACCGAGGGCGGCAGTCGTCGCTCGGCTATAAACGGCAAAGCCTCTTGAAATCTGTAATGCAGTGCGGTTGCAAAATACCACGCCTGCATCATTTCGACATAATACAGCTTACTGTCCTTGGCGGCAACAGCCTCTGCAAACCGCGACTCGAAATTATCCTTTAAAAAATATTTCATAAGCATTTCTATACCAAGCCTTGCGGTATATTCGGCTTTACTGTCCACCCAAGAAAGCGCAGTATCCGCAAGGGCTTTCGGACTGTTTTTGAACGCCTTGGGGCTTATTATATCGCAGGTTGCCCAGTTATCTATATACGGCAAAAACGCATTAAGCCGCGAAACGGTTTCATCGTAATCGTCTATGCTTGATAAAATAATCGCGTGCAGATTGTTTTCCTCATAATACCTATGCGGCAATTCGTTTAAAAATCCATCGTAATCGCCGCGCTTTATAATTTCCTTTGCGCAATTTCTAAGTCGCGGTGTCCTGACACCTATTATTTTTTCTTTATCTATCGTCAGCATAAGCTTTGCGTGAAACTCGCGATATTCACTGTCGCTTAATTTAAAAAGCTGTTTTTGCAGGTCGGTCATAATTGCACCCCTTTTTAGCTTATTTTACCATAATTCGCCGAAAATTCAAGTCGCACGGGCTTTTAGCAGCTGTTGACAAAAGCCGCCGCACACTGTATATTAAATATAAGAATTTTACTGCAAGGACGGTTAAAAAATGAAGCTTATTATAGCATCCAACAACAAAAATAAGATAAGAGAAATTAAAGAAATTCTTAAAGATGATTTTGAGGAAATACTGTCGATGAGCGAGGCGAAAATCGACCACGAAACCGTAGAGGACGGCGCAAGCTTTCGTGAAAACGCCCTAAAAAAAGCGCGCGAGCTGTCACAAATATCGGGCATTGCCGCAATCGCCGACGACAGCGGACTTTGTGTAGATGCACTCGGCGGCGAGCCGGGGATATTTTCCGCGCGTTTTTGCGGTGTACACGGCGACGACGATGCAAACAACAACCTTTTACTTGAAAAAATGCAGGGCAAGGCAAACCGTGCCGCGCACTATACCTGTGCCATAGCACTTTGCTACCCCGACGGACGCGAGCTTTGCACCGAGGGATATATGAACGGTGAAATTTTAACAGAACCGCGCGGCAACGGCGGCTTCGGCTATGACCCGCTTGTGCTGTTGCCCGAGCTTTCAAAAACCGTTGCCGAGCTGACAGCAGACGAAAAAAACGGCATAAGTCATCGTGCCGAGGCATTGCAAAAGCTTAAAAAAATACTTGCCGACGAATAGGTCAAGCAACGCACCGCGTATATTGCCGTAGGTGATGAAAATGTTAAGCTTATTACTTTACGCAATATCGCAAATAGCGTTTTTGGTTCTTCATGTCAACACAAACGGGCAATTTCCGCCACCGCTGTCCGCAGAACGCGAGGCAGAGTGTCTTGAAAAAATGCATAACGGCGACAAAGCCGCACGCGACGAGCTTATTGAGCATAATTTGCGCCTTGTCGCGCACATAGTAAAAAAATACGCAAACAGCCCCGTCGAGCAGGAGGACCTTATTTCAATAGGCACTGTGGGTCTGATAAAAGCCGTTTCAAGCTACCAAGCGGTTAAGGGCATAAAGCTTGCAACATATGCCTCACGGTGTATTGATAACGAGATACTTATGCATTTTCGAACGCTGAAAAAGTCGGCGCAGGATGTGCTTATAAGCGAACCGATTGAAACCGACAAGGAGGGTAACAGCCTGACTCTCGGTGACATAATTGCCGATGATATTGACATAGTCGGCAATATCGACTTGAAATTCAAGCTTGAAAAGCTGCGCAGATTTGTCGAAAGCGAGCTGACACCGCGCGAGAAGAAAATAATATATATGCGCTACGGCTTGCACGGCAACGGCGAGCTACCCCAACGCGAGGTCGCGGAACGACTGCACATATCGCGTTCATATGTCAGCAGAATTGAGAAAAAGGCTTTGCAAAAGCTGAAAGCAAAATTTGACGAAACAAAATAAAACATAAGGATTGTGAAAGCTATGAAAAAATTTCTTGCCGTTATCGCGGCACTTTTAACGCTTGCTGTGTCAACAGGCTGTGCAAAAACTGCGGATTACGCGCGTTCGTCCTCTCTACCGACTGTCACCGCCGAAATCCCCGATGATTTGTACGACTACACCGCCGCAATAAACGGCAAAGCGGTGCAATTTCCACTAACCTATACCGAATTTCAAAAATGCGGCTTAACACTGAAATCCAACGAGGTACACGCCACACTTGAAAGCGGTCAATACGCACTTTTTGCGGTAAATGACGGTAAAAACGAAACCGCCGCATTTTTCGCCAACTTTTCCGATAAAAAGAAAAAAGCCGCAGACTGTGCGGTTTGCGGCGTGCAAATTTCCGAAAGCGACGGCGTTTCATTACAGCTTGCGCAAGGTATAGCTTTGGGCAGAACAGACAAGGCAACGGTTGAAAAGGCATACGGCACACCGACAAGTCGCAAAAGCGAAAACGGCACGGTTGTTTTGACCTATGGCGATACCGACGGTGCAGAGCTGTCTTTCAAAGGCGGAAGGCTTACCGAAATATCATACAAAAGAATTGCCGACCCGAGATATGCCGATTCCTCCGACTCCGAGCCGGAGGCTGTTTCGGCTTACAAAAAGCCAAAAGACCTTTCGAAAAAGCTGTCTTCTATGAGCTTTTACCTGTACGGCGAGGTTTACAAATTTCCGACACCCGTAAAAACACTTATCAATGACGGTTGGGTGCTTGCCGCAAAAGAGTGTGAGTATGTACCGTCCGGTGAAACAGTGAAAAATGCGGTAAAGCTTACCCGCGCCAACAGCACCATAACTCTCGGCGTAAAAAATACTGCCGATTACGCGACAACGGTTGAAAATTGCTTTATAACAGGCATTAAAAGCAGCTATTCACAGCGACTTGATCTAACGCTTTACGGCGGCTGTCGCGTCGGTGCGGCAAAGTCAACACTGCTTGCCGCATATCCCGAAAAATCATTTACGGCGATTACAACAAAAAAGAACAAAACGATTTACACCTATTGTGCAAATGACGGCGCACAGCTTGAAATAACTGTAAACAACGACAACGGATATATAACAAAAATACAATTCAGTATGCAATAAAATTCAAGGTACTGTAAAATCACGGGGTTTTACAGTACCTTTTTTTAACACTCTGCACGGTATTTTTCAGCTTGCAAATTAAACATTTCGGCATATTTACCGCCGCTTGCCAATAGTTGCTCGTGACTGCCGCTTTCAATCAATCTGCCGCTGTCAAACATATACACCGTGTCTGCTATTCTTGTGGTTGACAGTCGGTGCGAAATGAATACAACAGTCTTATCCGTCGTGGTTTTTAAAATTGATTTGTTAAGCTTATACTCCGCCATAGGGTCAAGCGCACTTGATGGCTCGTCCATAATAATCATAGGATATTCGCCCGCAAACACGCGCGCAATAACAACCTTTTGCTTTTCTCCGCCCGAAAGGTTTGTACCGTTATCGTTAAACTCGCGCGTTAGGTGCGTTTGTATGCCCTCTTTCATAGTTTTCAGCTTTTCGTCGAAATTTGCCGCAGTCAGTGCCGAAAGCACCTTTTCACGGTTTTCATCCTTATATTCGCCGTTCATAACATTTTCGGCAACAGAGGTTGCGAAAATTTTGTAATCCTGAAAAACAACACCTATTTTTCTGCGATACGCCTCGGGGTCGAAATTTTTAATGTTTATACCGTTATACAAAATTTCGCCCTCGGTGGGGTCATAAAGTCGCATAATAAGCTTTATAAGCGTTGTTTTGCCTGCGCCGTTATAACCGACTATTGCAATTTTTTCACCTTTTTTGATTTTCAGATTAACGCCCTTTAGAGCCTCATTAACAACAGTTTTTTCGCGCTCTTTCAGCTCCTGCTCGGTATGAAAGCGGTATTTCGGGTGTGAAGAAAACTCATATGAAAAGCCGACATTTCTAAATTCAAGGCTTTCAAACTCGGGTATATCAGAGTCGTTTCCGACGACCTGCGGCTCGAACGAAAGAAATTGCCGCATTTTTTCAATAAACAGCGAATGCATGGGATATTTGGTTATTCTTGCGATAAGATCTGAAAACTGCCACCGCAGACCCCAAACCATATTAACGCTTGCCGCAAGTCCGCCGACGGTTACAGTACCCTTTGTCAGCCCGAACAGCATATAGATTATCAAAAAGAAGTAGGTTGCTATACCCATAACAGTCCAACCGAGACCGTAGCAAAGAAAATACTTTATGCCGTACGACTTTTGCAGCTTTTCGATTTCGGCATTGTTTTCGTCGTAATCGCGCATAAGCAAATCATCGGCGTGAGTTATACGCAGCTCCTCGGCAAAATCAGCCAAGCGGTAAACACGGTTAATGTAACCGCGTCTTCGCCAAAGCTTATTACCTTTTTTCTGATGCTCAAAGCTGTACTTGTTACCTATTAGATTGCACACCATTGAAACCGCGCTTGAAACAAGCATAACAATGCCTATAATCGGGTCTATCGTAAACAATACGGTAAGCATTGCACAACAAGCGACAATGCGGTTAATAAGCTTGCTTGTATCCTCCATAACCTCGCAGGCGCGCGTTTCGGATTGTTCCATAGCCCAAACAAAATCATTGTAAAATTCCGGGTCGTCGAAGCAGGCAAGGTCAAGCGACAGTGATTTTCTGAAAAGCTCGGACTGCATTTTAAGTTGTAGCTTGTACCCGATTATCGGGTTTTTAATATTTTGGTACCACTTTTCGAAAACAAAAGCAAGCAAATTTATTACAGCCATTACCGCAATTATCGAAATTGCATATGCAAAGTCACTGCCGTCCTCTACTGCGTTTAAAAGCAGATAATTGTAAATCGATGTTGCGGAGTGAAGTATACCGAAAATAACACCGTCTGCAATCATTAAAAAGAAATATTCGGGTGTGAACCGCGCCACACAGCGCATCATAAACAGGTTGTTGCCGAGTATTGAAGATAGCTTTTGTTTCGGCTTATCAGACATTGCAAGTCACCTCGCTCCCCAAATAATTTTCCGCCTGCCGTTTAAACATAGCCGCATAGTCGCCGTCTTTCGCCATAAGCTCACTATGGGTGCCGATTTCGGCAATCTCGCCGTTTTTCATCATAATAACCTTGTCGGCAAGAACCGCCGAGGACAGTCGGTGCGAAATGAATATAACACTTCTGCCTTTTGTGGCACGAATCATATTTTCAAACATTTTGTATTCAGCAATCGGGTCAAGCGCACTTGAAGGCTCATCAAGCAAAACAAACGGACAATCGGTTGCGAAAATGCGTGCAAGCGAAAGCTTTTGCTGTTCGCCGACCGACAAGTTCTCGCCGTGGTCGTCAAATTCGCGCGTCAGCACCGTATCGATGCCGTTTTTTGTTCTTAAAACACGGTCATAAACGCCGCTTTCTTTCAACGCGGCTATAACCGTTTTATCGTCATCTGTTTTTTCAGAACGCAACAAAACATTTTCTTTAACCGTCAGCGAAAACATTTTAAAATCCTGCAAAACAGTGCTGTAAAGGTCACGGTATTCGCTTAGCTTGAAATCGGTAATATTTGTCCCGTCAAGCGTCAGGGTACCCTCGGTCGGGTCGTACAGCCTAAGTAACAGCTTTACAAGCGTGCTTTTACCGGAGCCGTTACTGCCGACAAGCGCAATTCGTTCGCCCACATTCCAACTGAACGAAACATTTTTCAGGGCATATTTTTCGGCACCGTCGTATTTGAAAGACACATTGTTTAAAGCTATTTTACCGCCCTGTGGCGACTTTTCACCATCGGTGATTTTCGGCGAATATCTTAAAAACTCACGCACATCCTCAAGATACAGTGCGTGCTCGCCAAACTCGGCAAATACCTGCACAAGCCCGATAAGCGAATAGGATATACCGCCGATAGAGCCGATTACGACAATGCAGTCGCCCACGGTCATACCGCCGTTTTGCGCGCCGACAACCATTGTCATATACACGGCATAAAGTGTTGCACCCATAACGGTTAATATATCCATTCCGAACCGTTGCAAAAAACCGAAAACGCCGCGTCTGAAGCCGTATTTTTTAATAACCGCGCTTATGTCACGAAAGTTTTGCGAAAAGTCACGCAAAAGCACCTCGGGCATACCGCCTAGCCGCATTTCTTTCGCATAATCGCCGAGATAGAACGAACGGCGTATGTATTCCACCTTGCGGTTAAGCGGCTTGAGGGCAACATCCTGCTTGTGACGCGCAATGTTTTCAAGACGGCGTATAAGTCCAAGCGTAAGCGGAAAAAGCGCGAAGAGAATAAGCCGCGCGTCAATCATAAATAAAAGCCAAGAGTTTGCCGAAATTGCAATTATTTTCGCAATCAAGCTGTCAACCGTGCGCAGTACACCGAAGGTTCGGTTTTGTGCCTCGTCCATTGCTTTAACATATTTATTGTAAAATTCGGGGTTTTCATAGCAAGCCAGCTCTACCTCGGCGGCTTTTTTGAAAAGAATTTTGTCGATATATGCGTTGATTTTTCGGTTATCTGCGCAAGACAGATATTGCCAATAAAGCTGTATAAAAATATGACACAGCAACATTATAACGGCGATTACGATAACCGAATTGATAAGCTGTTGTGTATTGCCGCTTTTTGCCGTATTTACTATTTCGCGCAGTAAAAATCCGCCTGTTAAAAATTCATATATACTCTCCACAATCGTGCAGAAAAAGTACATAAAAAAGAAACACGGCGCAACCTTTGACACAATTTTAAGTGCAAAAACCGTGTTACCGAATGTCTGTTTAAAAGGTAACCGCTTGTTCTTTTCCTTGCCCATACCGTTCCCCCGTCGCCGATGCAATAATTCCCGTAAATTCTGATATAGCAACCTGTTGTTTTTATATATGTTAGCACATATTTAACATAATTACAAGTGGTTTGTGAACTTTTTTGTACAAGGTGTATA
>CAZIEH010000047.1:0-11079 GCA_964538695.1 uncultured Eubacterium sp.
AGCCGGTGTTGCGCGACTTTTCAGTCGCAATACGCGATAAAGAGTTTGTTACTCATTTGGGTCAGTCGGGCTGTGGTAAAACGACAACCCTGCGAATTATAGCGGGCTTTGTCGAACCTGACAGCGGCGAAATCTTATTCGACGGTAAAAAAATCAATGGTGTTCCTGCATATAAAAGACAGGTGAACACCATTTTTCAGCGTTATGCGCTTTTTCCGAATATGAATGTTTACGACAACATCGCGTTCGGTCTTATGGTAAAAAAAGTGCCTAAAAAAGAAATTAAAGAGCGTGTTACCGAAATGCTGCGCCTTGTTAATTTAAGCGGTTATGAAAAGCGCAATGTCAACAGCCTTTCGGGCGGTCAGCAACAGCGTGTTGCGATTGCGCGTGCTATTATTAACCGTCCGAAGATTTTACTTCTTGATGAGCCGCTTGCCGCATTAGACCTTAAAATGCGCAAGGATATGCAAGTAGAGCTTAAAAATATTCAACAAAGCCTTGGCATAACCTTTGTTTTCGTTACGCACGACCAAGAAGAGGCACTTGCTATGTCCGACACGGTTGTCGTGCTTAATGACGGCGAAATTCAGCAAATCGGCACACCGCAGGATATTTACAACGAGCCGCAAAATGCTTTTGTAGCCGATTTTATAGGCGAATCAAACATACTTGACGGCGTTATGAAGCGTGATTTCAATGTCAACTTTTTCGGCAGGGATTTTGTCTGCTTGGATCGTGACTTTGCGCCTAATGAAAGTGTTGATGTTGTTATTCGCCCCGAGGATGTCGATATTGTACCGCCCGAGCAGGGTATGCTGACGGGTGATGTTACATCGGTAACCTTTATGGGTGTGCATTATGAAATTATTATAGATATCGACGGCTTTAAGTGGATGGTGCAAACCACCGATGAACACAAGGTGGGGGACAGGGTAGGACTTACTATTGACCCCGATGCCATTCATATTATGCACAAATCGAAATATTCGGGTCTGTATGGCGATTACAGCTCGTTCAGCGACGAAATCGAACCGTTAGAAGAGTTTGAGGAGGCTGAAATCAATTGAAAAAAGCCTTCGGCAGTCGCCTTAACGCCGCACCCTATATTGTATGGATGCTGATTTTTATAATCGTACCCTTACTTATGGTGGTATACTATGCCTTTACCACCTCGGACGGTGTGGGAACACTTGAAAATGTAAAACAGCTTACAAGATATTCCGACACTTTCGGAATATCTATGCTGTATGCCCTCATCGCAACCGCGGTATGTATTCTTATTGCATATCCGTTTGCGTATTTTATGGCGCGTAAAACCGAAAATACGCAAAAAACTATGATGATGCTTGTTATGCTGCCTATGTGGATGAATTTCCTTATTCGCACATATTCGTGGATAACAATTTTGTCAAATAACGGTATTATAAATACATTTTTGTCAAAGCTCGGCATAGCGCCGGTACAGCTTATAAATACCCCGGGTGCGGTAATTCTCGGAATGGTGTATAACTATATTCCGTATATGATTTTGCCGCTTTATTCCGTTATGTGTAAAATCGAAAAACCACTTTTAGAGGCGGCTGACGATTTGGGCGCAAGCGGCTTAATGAAGCTTAGAAAGCTTATTGTGCCTATGAGTCTTCCGGGTGTGGTTTCGGGTATTACAATGGTATTTGTACCTGCCGTAAGTACCTTTTACATTTCGCAAAAGCTCGGTGGTGGCAAGACGCTTATGATAGGCGATGCAATCGAGTCGCAGTTTATGAGCAGTAACAACTACAACCTCGGTGCGGCGCTTTCGCTTGTACTTATGGTGCTTATTCTTATCAGTATGTTCATTATGCAACGCTTTGCAGATGATGACGGAGGTGTGCTGATATGAAACACTTTTCGCGCATCGTAATAACGCTTGTATACCTGTTTCTGTTCGCTCCGTTGCTTGTTATTTTGCTGTATTCCTTTAATCAGTCTAACAGCACGGCGGTGTTCACGGGCTTTTCCTTGCAGTGGTATAAAGAGCTTATAAAGGATACCGAGCTGATAAACGCACTTAAAAACTCAATAATACTTGCGATACTTTCTTCGGCTATTGCCACGGTTATCGGTACAGCGGCGGCGGTGGGCACGCACGCGTTCAAATCGCGTTGGACACAAAGTGCAACTATGACCGTTACTAATATTCCGATGATGAACCCGGACATCGTAACGGGCATTTCTATGATGCTTTTGTTCGTGTTTGTGGGTGTGCTTGTAGGCACAAAAGATGTTTTGGGCTTTCCGACACTGCTTATTGCACACATAACCTTTAACATTCCTTATGTTATGCTGTCGGTTATGCCGAAGCTTAAACAAACACCTCCAAGCCTTGCAGAGGCGGCAGAGGATTTGGGCTGTACACCCTTTAAATCGTTTTTTAAGGTGATACTTCCCGCGATATCGTCGGGTATATCGACAGGCTTTGTTATGGCATTTACGCTTTCACTTGACGATTTTGTTATAAGCCATTTTACAAGCGGCTCTAC
This sequence comes from uncultured Eubacterium sp., assembly GCA_964538695.1. Lineage (GTDB taxonomy): Bacteria > Bacillota > Clostridia > Oscillospirales > Acutalibacteraceae > UMGS1532. Next base: position 2,526 of record CAZIEH010000047.1, read on the forward strand.
CTTTCAAACCCTGCCGATACTTATATATTCTATGACAAAGCGTCGCGTTCGCCTTGATATTTACGCACTGTCAACGGTTATATTTATTGCGGTTTTGGTTACGCTTGTGCTTAACAATATCGCAAAAGGCGGCGTTGTTGAAAGACCAAATAAAAAGGTAAAGAATACCGCTTTGCCGCGCATTTGCCGTGTTACCTCAGTAGTTCTTGTTCTTGTGCTTTCCGTTTCGGTAATAGTTTTTTCACGCTATGCCAACAATGCGGCACAACCGAGCATAAAGCTACGCGGTACATACAGCCGCGAGCTTGCAGGAACACAGCTTAATGTTTTCAACTGGGGCGAGTATATGTCTAACGGACTTGATGATTCGTTAGATGTCAACGCAGAGTTTGAAAAGCTTACGGGAATAAAGGTTAATTATGTTACCTATGAGTCGAACGAGGCAATGTACTCTAAAATGAAGGGTGGCGGCGTGTCGTACGACATTGTAATACCGTCGGATTATATGATTGCCCGTATGGTTAAAGAGGGTATGCTAAAAAAATTCGACCCGAACGAGCTTTCAAACTATAAATTTATCGACGAAAAGTACAAAAATGCATATTTTGACCCTAATAACGAGTATTCTGTACCGTTTTCGGTCGGAATGGTGGGCATAATTTACGACAGCACGGTCGTGTCAGAGCAGGATGCGAAAAGCTGGAGTGTTATGTGGAATGAAAAGTATAAGGAGGCAGGTATCCTTAACTTTAACAATCCGCGTGATGCCTTTGCCACGGCGCAGTTCTTTTGCGGAATTGATGTCAATACTACCGATAAAACCGAATTACAAAAATCCGCCGAAAAGCTGAAACAGCAAAAGGGCGTTATACAGTCGTATGTTATGGACGAGGTTTTCGACAAAATGGAGTCAGGCGAGGCGGCAGTTGCACCGTATTATGCAGGTGACTATTTAAGTATGTACGAAAACAATGACAAGCTACGGTTTGCCTATCCTCAAGAGGGGACGAATATATTTGTCGATTCTGTATGTATACCAGATACCACACAGAATTTCGAGGCGGCAAAAATGTACATTAACTTTTTGTTAGAGCCACAGGTTGCGCTTGCCAATGCCGAGTATATTTGCTATGCAACACCCAATACGGAGGTCTTGAAGCTTTCGGAATACGAGTATCGCGACAGTAAGGTGCTATATCCCGATGATGCAGATATACCGAAAACCGAGTATTATCATAACCTTGATGATGAAACAAGGCGTTATATCGACAGGCTTTGGGAAGAGGTTAAGCTTTCATAAAAAAACCGTAACGGAACACTTTTTTAGGTGAACCGTTACGGTTTAATTTTTTATTATAATGCTTTAAAAGCTTTCAGTAGCTCGCCGCAATCGTCAATTGTTACAGTTGGTTCAATTTGTGCGCTTTCGGCTTTGGCGATATCATCATCACCGCTTAACACGAATACGGTTTTTGCGCCTGCGGCAATTCCGCACTTGATGTCGGTCGACACCCTGTCACCGACAACAGCAGTTCTTTCGGGTGGTGTGTCTGTAAGCTTCATTGCAAGCTGTGGCATAAGCGGTGTCGGCTTGCCGATAACGGTGGGGGTTTTACCCGTGGCAATGAAAAACATATTTGCCATTGCGCCGCAGTCGGGCACCTGACCGTATTCGGTAGGGCAGTACATATCGGGATGTGTTGCGATATAGGGTACATCCCTTGTACACAAGATTTTGCTTATATCGTCAATTTTTTTGAAATTAAGCTCGGTATCAAACCCAATTACCACGGCATCGGCTTTTTCGGTGTTTTCGGTAACGGACAAGCCGTAATCGGTAAAATACTTTATAAGTGACTTTGTGCCGCCGACATAAAAATTGCAGTCAGCGTAATTGTCTTTAAGGTATTGTGCGGTAACCTCGCTTGAGCTGATAAAATCATCTTCTGTGGTTTCAACACCCATTGCGGCGAATTTTCGTACATAATCTACCGCACTTTTTGAAGAATTGTTGGTTATAAAAAAGTACTTTTTAGTGTGCTTTTTAATTTCGTGTAAAAGCTCTTTTGTAAAATCGAACAATCTGTTACCAAGGTAAAGTGTACCGTCAAGGTCAAATAAATAAAGGTCAGTTTCTTTTACGAATTGTTTTAAATCTATCATATATCCACCTAAAGTATATTCCAAAGTTGTTTTTTTCCTGTTGAAACCGCAAGTGCGCCGTTTGAAAGCGCGGCGGTTATTTCGGCTTTGTTTTCTATAAGTCCGCCCGCTATTACAGGCGTATCGCACTGCGAAGAAAATAACGATAGCGCCTTAGGTATTACACCGGGCATTATTTCAATAAAATCAGGCTCACTTCGCTTAATTGTTTCTGTTATAGATGTCATACCCTTTGTATCAAGCACAAAAAAGCGTTGTACGGCATACATATCGCACTCATGGGCAGAGTGTATAAGCTGTGTTCGTGTTGAAATAATACCGTCTGCACCTATTTTTTTAAGCCAAAGTATACCCGAACGGTCTTTTCCTACACCTTCGGCAAGGTCAATGTGAACAAAAACTTTTTTACCCTTTGCTTTAGCCGCGGAAATCTCGCCTTTAAGAGTCAGTATATCTGCTTTAAGGTGAAAGATAATCTCCGCTTTCGAGTCGGCGGCTGTGGCAAAATTCTCGCTGTCGGTTGCCGCTATAATCGGCGAATTTACAAGAATATCGTATATATTGTTTTCCATTACAACCCCTCCGTATCAAAAAAGATGTAAAGCACCACTGTTGCTTTACATCTCTAATCTCTTAAAATATTTTACCATAAAGCTTTCGCTAAGTCAAGCTTTAATAAGCGTAGCTGTCAACCTGCTCTATCGTGATATTGGTTTCACCGTCACCAACATACTGCGCATATGCCTCAATAGCATCATAGATAGGTCGGTATGAGCCCTCGGCATCGGTAGTAACCAAGATATATTTTTTGCCGTCTGTCGTTTCGGCATAGCTTACAAGGCAATTACCGCCTTCGGTAGTGTATCCCGTTTTACCTGCAATGATATTCACACCTACAGCCTCGTTGCCGTACATTCGCGAAAACATTGTGCTGTACAGCTCTATACCCTCAGGGTGTTGAGCTGTGGCAGTGGTTGTGTAGGTATAGGTCGATAACACCTTTTTGCAAAGCTCGTTTTCCATTGCATATTGCATTATAAGCGCCATTTCGTGCGGTGTGCTGTAATGATATTCGTCGTGTAAACCGCTACTGTTCATAAAATGAGTGTTTTTAAGACCCATTTTGTTTGCCTTTTCGTTCATAAGTGCAACAAAATCGCTTTCACTGCCTGCGACATACTCTGCAAGTGCGATTGTCGCATCTGCACCCGACGGAAGTATTGCACCGTAAAGCAGGTCGTTTAAGGTAACTGTTTCGTTAGGCTCGAACCCTGCTCGCGATGCCTCTTCGGCGACAAGTGGGTCAATAATTTCGGCGGTAACGGTAAAAGTGCTGTCAACATCTTCTATATTCTCTGCCGCAACGATAAGTGTCATAACCTTTGTCATAGATGCAGGATATATCTTTTCATCACCGTTTTTGTCGGCAACGACGGCATTGTCGTCAATATTTATAAGTATGCCGTACTTGCTTTCGACATCAAGCTGTTTTGTTTGGGCATTGCGAACAGCGTAGCTCATAGTGTCACCGCTGTCGGTAGCCGCGTCGAAAATATCAGCCAAAGTGTTGGTTACGGGTTTCTGTTTCGGCGCGTCGGAGCTTGTGTTCTCTTTAGGCGCGGTGCAACGGGCGGTTATAAGTATAATCGGCGCGATAATAATAACGGCAATTAACAATTTGCCGACAAGTGTCAGCTTTCTTTTCCTTTTTCTACGTGTCAAAGTATACACCTCTTAATACACAATACGAATAGTAGTATATCACATATCGTAAAATAAGGCAAGGTTTTAGTTGCGATAATGTTTGACAAACAGTTTGTTATATCCTATAATTATGATATAAAGTAAATTGAGGTGTCTGTTATGGATTTTAAAAATGTACCTAAAAAATACCGTCCCGTACCGTTTTGGTCGTGGAATGAAAAGCTTAATACCGAGGAAACAAAGCGACAGGTTGCGGAAATGTCACGCATTGGTATGGGTGGCTTTTTTATGCACGCTCGCGGCGGCTTGCAAACCGAATATATGGGCGAAGAGTGGTTCGAAAATATTTCGGCGGCAGTCGATATGGCAGAGAAAACAGGGCTTTCTGCTTGGGCGTATGACGAAAACGGTTGGCCAAGCGGCTTCGGCAACGGCGTTGTAAACAGTTGCGGTGTGTATTATATGCAAAAGTATATCTGCCGTGAGCAGGGCGAAAAACAAACTGAGGAAACACTTGCAAATATTGACGGTATGCACTATTTTTACAAGGTTAATCCTTTTTATGTAGACACACTTGACGGCAAGGTAACACAAAAATTCATAGACGAAATTTACAATCCTTATTATGAAAAATATAAAAATCGAATAGAGGGCTTTTTTACGGACGAGCCGCAAAACACACATAACGGTTTTCCGTGGAGCTTTATTATGCCGAAAACCTACAAGGAAATGTACGGTGATGATTTGCTTTCGCATTTGCCCGAGCTTTTCGAGGACACGGGTGACTATAAGCGTACCCGTATTCGTTACCGTAATATGGTTACAGTGTTGTTTTCGGAAAACTATATGAAACGCATATACGACTGGTGTGACGAGCGTGGACTGAAATTTACGGGACACCTTGTAAGCGAGGATAATCTGTTTTCACAGCTTTCGTCCAACGGTGCTTGTATGCCGCATTACGAGTATTTTCATATTCCAGGTGTTGACAAGCTTATGCGCGGTATAGATGACGGCTTTGCCGCTTTACAGCTTGGCAGTGTTGCGCAACAGCTTGGAAAAAAACAGGTCATTACCGAAAGCTATGCTCTTTGCGGACATAATGTAAGCTTTTCGGAGCTACGCGGAATTACCGATTGGCAATTCAGATGCGGCGTAAACCTTATTTGTCCGCACCTTGAGGGCTACTCTTTGCGCGGTATCAGAAAGCGCGACTATCCGCCCGCAATGTACGAGCAACAGCCGTGGTGGAACGACTATGCCGATTATATCGATACTATGTCGCGCCTCGGTATGATTTTAACAGAGTCCGAGGCACGGGTGGATACTCTCTTAATGCATCCGCAAACAATGGCGTGGGCAATTTTTAACGGCGATAATAAAGAGGATGTTAATGCACTTAACGATGTTTTTGTTGCCGCAATTAACTGCCTTGACCGCAAGCATATCGTCTATCATTTGGGTGATGAAATTATTATGCGCCGCCACGCTTTTGTTGATGGTGACAGCTTGGTTATCGGCGAACAGCGCTACAAGACAGTCGTAACTTTAAAGGGACAGTATTTTATGCCCGAAACCGAAAAGCTGCTTGCAGAGTTTTGCGCAAACGGCGGCAAGCTTATTACCGCTGATGAGGTTGTCGAAAACAATGTTGTCGACAATGCTGAAATTCTTTACAATCGCCGTTATTTAGAGGGCGCTACCGTTCACTATTTCGTAAACCTGTCCGGCAAGCCGCAATCGGCAAATATATCTGTCGGTAAAAATATTATCGACCTTGCAACAGGTGAGGTTAAAAAGTTTGACGGTCATTACGATTTCTTGGAATATGACAGCATTGTTGTGACCGATGCCGATTACGACACTGTTGGCGAGTGTGAAAAAGCACCGACAGCACAGCTTGACCTTTCGGGAGAATGGTATGTAAAAGGTTGTACCGAAAATATAATCACACTTGATATGTGCGATTATTATTTCGACGGCGTTTTGCAAGAGCGTGACGGTTATGTGCTTAATATTCAAGAGCGTGCCTGCAATGTCGGCAAGCCGATAAAAATCAAGCAGGATTACAAGGTTAATGTAAAAGCTGTTCCCGAAACGGTGTATCTTGCGTGCGAAACACCCGAAATATTCGATATTTTCGTAAACGGTACAAAAATTGATAAAATTGATTGCGGATTTTTGCGTGACCGTTCGTTCCGTAAATTCAATATCGGCGGTCTGCTGAAAACAGGCGAAAATGTTATAACGGTTTGTTGCGATTACAAGCAGTCGGATACTGTTTATGAAAACCTGAAAAAGGCAAGGCAATTCGAGAGCGAGAAAAACAAGCTGACTTATGATGTTGAGTTAGAGCCGATTTATCTTTCGGGCAATTTTGCGGTTTATGCCGATGGCGATTTTGTTCCTTGCGAAAGAAATTCAAGCAAATGCTTGGGCGCTTTTTATATCGACAAGCCTACCGAAAAGGTACAGCTTAAAAGCATTGAACAGCAAGGCTTCCTTTTCTTCGCTGGCGAGCTGACGGTTGAAAAAGAAATAACGGTTGATGAAACCGCTGTTGCCGTCAATACCGCAAGAACCGGTATAAACGCAGTACGCATAAGCGTAAACGGCAGTGATGAGCTGACAAGTATTTGGAACGGTGAAAAGGTCGATATTACAAAATATTTGAAAAAGGGAAAAAATACCGTCAGTCTTACTCTCGTCAACAATCTGCGTAATATGATGGGACCGCACCATTTGGTAAGCGGCGAAAGCCTTGAAGTCGGACCTGCAAGCTTTTATAAGGAGCTTTGCATTTGGAAGGGCGAAACCAACTGGGTTGATGCCTCTTGGAACGACGAATATTGCTTTGTTGAAATGTCTTTGCTGAAATAGCTTAAATTATCCGAAAGAATAGGTGATTATTATCAAAAAAGTTGTAATAATCGGTGCAGGTCCCGCCGGACTTACCGCGGCATATCGTATTTTGCGAAACTCAAAAGAGTACGAGGTTGCCGTGCTTGAAGAAAGCAATGACATAGGCGGTATATCAAAAACCGTTCGCCACGAGGGCAACCGAATGGATATAGGCGGTCATCGCTTTTTTTCAAAAAATGATGAGGTAATGGATTTTTGGAAAGAGCTTATGCCCTTGCAGGGCGCACCGTCTTTTGATGATGCTGTTCTTGACCGTGAGCATGTGCTTTCAAGCGGTGGTCCCGACCCCGAAACCGAGGATAGGGTAATGCTTGTTCGTAACCGTGTTTCGCGAATATATTATAAGGGAAAATTCTTTGACTATCCCGTTACACTAAAGCCGCGAACACTTATAAATATGGGCTTTTTCACCACTGTACGCGCAGGCTTTTCATACCTTGCGGCGGTTATTCGTAAAAGAGAAGAAAACTCGCTTGAGGATTTTTACATTAACCGCTTCGGTAAGGTTTTGTACAGTATGTTTTTCGAGGATTATACCGAAAAGCTGTGGGGCAGGCACCCGTCGCAAATTTCAGCCGATTGGGGCGCACAGCGCGTTAAGGGTCTTTCGATAAGGGCGGTTATTCGCGATGTGTTTTCGAAAATCATCGGTAAAAAGAACGAAACCGAAACCTCGCTTATAGAAAGCTTTTGGTACCCAAAGCTCGGTCCCGGACAGCTGTGGGAACAGCTTGCATCGGAAATCGAGTTTTTGGGCGGTAAAATTATACGCGGCTGTCGTGTTGAGAGTCTGCATAACGAGGGCAGAAAAATTGATTATGTAATTTGCAATATCGGCGGCGAAAAGAAAAAGCTGTATGCCGATGCATTTATGTCATCTATGCCTGTAAAAGACCTTGTCGGAGGCATTTCGGGTGAAACACCGCCTGAGGGTATTTTGTCAGCCGCCTGCGGCTTGCCGTACCGTGACTTTGTTACAGTCGGTGTGCTTACGAAAAAAATCGCGCTGAAAAACAAAACTAAAATTAAAACTCTGGGCAATATTGTACCTGATTGTTGGATTTATGTGCAAGACCGCGGCGTAAAGCTCGGCAGAATTCAAATTTTCAATAACTGGTCGCCGTATATGGTTAATGACCCCGAAAAAACCGTGTGGCTGGGGCTTGAATATTTCTGCGACGAGGGCGATGAATTTTGGAATTTAGACGATAAGCAGTTGGTTGATTTTGCCGTTGATGAGCTGGTTAAAATGAGGGTGCTTTCCAAAGAAGATGTCCTTGATTTTCACTGTGAGCATATTAAAAAAACATATCCGGCATATTTCGACACCTATGCGAATATTGAGGAAATTAAAGAATATCTTAACGGTATAGAAAATTTGTACTGTATCGGCAGAAACGGACAGCATAGATACAACAATATGGATCATTCAATGCTTACCGCAATGCGTGCGGTTGATGCTTTGCTGTACGGCGGCGACAGGGCTGAGATATGGAATGTCAATACCGAGAAAAACTACCATGAAAAGAAGTAGTGCAATGTGTAATTCAGACTTACTTTTGCCGCGGTGCGTGTCTTTTTTTAAATCGCATTTAATAGCTTTTTCGGCAATTATTGCCATTATTGCGCATTTTGTGTTTTATGGCAACGCCAATACCGCCAATACCTTTGCCGTTATTGTATTTAGTGCCGTTGCTTTTAACGCTTTTTCGGTGCTTGCCGTAAAATCGGGGGGCTTGTCGCAATCGGTGTGCACCGCTGTGGC
>CAZIEH010000048.1:0-11007 GCA_964538695.1 uncultured Eubacterium sp.
ATCTTAGTTTATAAGTTATTACAAAAAAAATTTGAAATTTACAGGGGAATAAAAAATGAATTCGTTTTCCGACCTTTGGGATAATATTTGCGAAGAAATGCGCGCCAACAATTTTATTACCGAGCCGGGCTATAATATGTGGCTGCGCGAATCTTACATAATGGATTATAAAAGCGGTGTAATGTATATTTCGGTTCCGACCTCTTTTCACCGCGATATTGTTGAAAATACATATAAAGAGCATTTAAAAACCTGTTGCGGTAATATTCTCGGAACAATAGTTGAAATTGAGTTTGAAGTTAATATCGACCCAACACGCGGTGCCGAGCTTGATGTAAAGCCCGCACAGCTTACACCCTTTACTGTCGGCAGTGAATTTACCTTTGAAAACTTTGTTTTGGGTTCTTCAAATCGCTATGCACAGGCGGCGGCTATGACGGTTGCGGAAAATCCTGCGGTTTTTTATAATCCTTTGCTTATATACGGTGCAAGCGGTGTCGGTAAAACCCACCTTATGTTTGCTATTCGCAATAAAATATCAAAGCTTTACCCGACACTTAAAATTGAATATATACTTTGCGAGGATTTTACAAATATGTTTATTGAATCCTTGCGTGCAGGTACAATAAACCTGTTTCACAACCGTTTTCGTTCGGTCGATGTTTTGCTTATAGACGATATTCAGTTTATAGAAAATAAAGAACAAACGCAGGAGGAAATTTTTAATACCTTTAACACTTTGCTACAAAATAAAAAGCAAATTGTAATTACCTCCGACCGCGCGCCAAAGGACATAAACAATCTTGATGACAGATTGCGCTCGCGTTTTGAAAACGGCTTGCTTGCGGATATTTCCGCGCCCGATCTTGAAACAAGAATCGGTATTATAAACGAAAAAATACAACAGGCGGATATAACCCTTTCCGAGGATATTATTTATTATATCGCCGATCAGGTAAAAACAAACATACGCCAAATAGAGGGTATTATAAATTCAATTAAGGCATACATAAACCTACACAAGGTAAACCCGTCACTTACAATTGTACAAAATTATATAAGAAATATTGTAAGCGATGCAAAGGTAGAACCGATAAACGTAGAAAAAGTTATTGCCGCTGTTTCAAAAATGCTTGAAGTCAGCGAAACGGATATTCGTTCGCGCAAGCGCTCTGCCGATATTGCTTGGGCGCGCCATGTTTCAATTTATGTAACAAGCAAGGTTACAAGCATTTCAAATACCCAAATAAGCAAGGAATTTAAGCTTGACCATTCTTCAATAGGATATATTTTGAAAAAGGTTGAAGAAAAGCTTGCGGCAAACAGCTTTGAGGAACGCAGGGTAAACGAAATAATAGATGCCCTTAAAAAGAATAATATATAGCTTTTTTTGTCCCAAAAAGTAATTCACTTTTCCACAATACTTTTCCACGCTTTTTTAACAGGGGTTGGAAAAAGGTAAAACCAGAAAATTTATCCAATTTTTGTAAACTTGTTTTTCACATTCAAATTTTACCTTTTAAGCCGCTTATTATGCGAATATCAAGAGTTTTCCAAGCTTTCAACACCCCCTATTGTTACTTATAAATTTTTAAAGATAGATACAACGATTTTAAGGAGCGTTTTTATGAAATTCAGTGTTAATAAATCCGAGTTATCCAATGCGGTAGGAAAACTTAGCAGAGCTGTCGCAAACAAATCATCATTACCTGTTTTAGAGGGTATACTCTTTTCTGCTGAAGAGGGCAGACTCACAATGGCGGCGTATAACTATGAAATAGGTATGAAAAAAGAAATAGCTGCCGAGTGCTATGAATCGGGTGATATTGTTATCGGTGCAAAGCTTTTGCTTGAAATTATACGAAAAATGCCCGAGGATATTGTTACTGTCGAGGTTGGTTCCAACTGTGTTTGCCATATAACCTCGGGTAGCTCGGCTTTTGATATCGTCGGACAGCCTGCTGCCGAATTTCCAGAAATTCCGAGTGCCGCAGGCGGTAAAGAGCTTGTAATGCCAGGCTCAATGCTGAAATCAATGGTCAGACAGACAATATTTGCCGTTGATGAAGAAAGCGTTTCGCCGATGTATACAGGTATTTATTTTGAGGTTGAGTCGGATTATATTAAGTTAGTTGCTCTTGACGGTCTGCGAATTGCGCTCCGTACCGAAACCGCGAAAAACGAAACACCTATGCGTTTTGTCATAACAGGTCGTTCTTTAAGCGAGGTTTTCAGAATGATTGAGGACGAAAGTACAAGCATTACAATGAGTGTTTCGCAAAATCATATGAGCTTTGAAATTGACGGTTATTATCTTGTTTCAAGACTTATCGAGGGTAATTATTTAGATTATCAATCGGTAATAAAAAGTGATGAAAAGGTAAAGCTCAGACTTAATACAAGCGAGATTACAAGCATTATAGAAAGAATTTCTCTTATCATAAACAATCCGCGCAATACACCTGTTCGCTGTATTATAGAAAATGATGAAATGAAATTCACCTGTGCCACCACCGTCGGCAGGGCAAGCGATGTTGCCGAGGTTGAGTATGGCGGCGCAAAAATAGAATTCGGCTTTAATGCAAAATTTATGACAGATGCATTAAAGGCGACCGAAACCGATGAAATAGATATGATTTTCAACGGTGATATAGCACCTATTATGATAAAACCCACGGCGGGAGACGACTTCTTGTATGTTGTTATGCCGATGAGAATAAGAAACGGGTAAAATTATGAAAGAAATCGTTAAAGAAATAACAACCGAATATATCCGTCTTGATGATTTGCTGAAATTTGCGGGAATTTGCGCAACGGGCGGTCACGCTAAATTTGTTATACAAAACGGCGAGGTCGAGGTGAACGGCGAGGTATGTTTAATGCGAGGTAAAAAGCTGCGCGGCGGTGATATGGCAAAATTTGAAGACACGGTTATAAAAGTAAAATGATTATAAACGGGTTTTGTGCGAACGGATTTAGAAACCTTAAAAACATAAATATAAAGCCCGACAGCGGTATAAATGTTATCTTCGGTGAAAATGCGCAGGGAAAAACAAATATTTTAGAGGGAATATATTTGTTTTCGGGTATGAAAAGCTTTCGCGGTGTAAAAGACAGCGAAACCGTGAATTTCGACGGCGAAAGAGCAAAACTTGAGTTAAGCTTTTTTTCACATTCAAGACAGCAGATATCTGAAATAAATATAGAAAAAAAGAGAACCGCTGTTTTAAACGGCGTAGAGCTTGAGTCTCCGTCTGTGCTGTCGTCACAAAGTCATATTATCGTGTTTTCACCCCAACATACCGAAATTGTAAGGGGTGCGCCGAAAAGCAGAAGAAGCTTTTTAAACAGCGGGATAGGAAGTGTTTACCCGATATATGCCGAGCATATACGAAAATATACAAGAGTGCTTTTTCAAAGGAATACCCTGTTAAAGCAAATAAAGTACAATTCCACATTGATGCCGCTTTTAGATGATTATGACAGGGCATTGGCGGAATACGGCGTAAGAATAGTACACGCAAGAGAAAGATATATAAAAAGATTGCTTAAATATTTGCCGAAAATATACAGTGACCTTTCGGGTAAAAGAGAAAATATTGAAATAAAATATATTTCCGCACTTTCGGCAGATACGCCCGACGAGGCGGCCGAGCTGTTTAAATTAAAAAGAGCAGAAGATTTAAATGCAGGAACAACGGCATTTGGACCTCATCGTGATGATCTTGATTTTTTAATAAACGGTGTTTCCGCAAAGGAATATGGCTCGCAGGGACAGCAAAAAAGTGTGGTTTTGGCTTTAAAATTGGCAGAGGCACAACTTTTGCGCGAGGTTTGCGGTGAACAGCCTGTTGCACTGCTTGATGATGTTATGAGCGAGCTTGACTATATAAGGCAGGATTATATTTTAAATCATATAAAGGATTGGCAGGTTTTTGTTACCTGCTGTGAGCAGTCTGCGGCTGAAAAACTAAAGGCAGGTGCCGCGTTTCGCGTTGAAAACGGCAGTGTACAAAGGGTGTTGTAAAGGAAGTGATTTGCACTGTATCTTCATTTGGGACAGAATACTCTTGTAAATGAAAAAGAGGTTATCGGAATTTTTGACCTTGATAATACCACGGTGCAAAAATCAACACGCGAATTTTTAAATAATAGTGAAACCGAAAAAGAGGTTTTTAATATTGCAACGGATATTCCGCGGTCGTTTATTGTTTGTAAAAAAGGTGAAAAGAAAAAAATATATCTTTCACAGCTTTCACCGACAACTCTAACCAAGCGTGCATATTACGCGGAAAATTATAACTATGAAAGTGCCGAACACTTTAAATAAAATTAAAAAGGAAGGTATACTATGGATAATGAAAATATAAAGGTTACCGAGGCATACGACGAAAGCTCTATACAGGTTTTAGAGGGCTTGGAGGCGGTCAGAAAAAGACCGGGTATGTATATCGGCTCGACCGGTGAAAGAGGTTTGCATCACCTTGTTTACGAAATTGTCGATAACTCTATTGATGAGGCATTAGCAGGCTTTTGTGACAAAATTACAGTAGAGCTTTTGGATGACGGCATTGTCAGGGTAATAGATAACGGCCGCGGTATTCCCGTCGGTATTCATCCGCAAAAGGGTATACCCACCGTTTCGGTCGTATTTACAATACTTCATGCAGGCGGTAAATTCGGCGGCAGCGGCTATAAGGTTTCGGGAGGTCTTCACGGTGTCGGTGCCTCTGTTGTTAATGCGCTTTCATCTTGGCTTGAGGTTACTATAAAAGACGGCGAGCATATTCATAAGCAAAGATATGAAAAGGGTAATATTGCAACACAGCTTGAAATTATCGGCGACACAAAGGAAACGGGTACTACCGTCGAGTTCAAGCCCGACCCCGATATTTTCACCGATACTACTACATACGATTATGATATTTTACTGCAAAGACTTCGCGAACAGGCATTTTTGAACGCAGGCATAAGAATAGTATTAAAGGATTGCCGCAGTGACCAGCCATCAGAAACCCCGCGCGAGGATGACCTGCATTTTGAGGGCGGTATAAAAAGCTATGTTGAATATTTGCTTGAAAAATCCAAAAAAGACCGTCTTAATAATGATGTAATTTATCTTAATATTGAAAACGGCGACTCTACGGCAGAGGCGGCGTTCCTTTGGTCAACAGCATTTGATTCAAAGGTAATGAGCTTTGCAAATACCATACATACCGTGGATGGAGGTACTCACGAAAGCTCGTTCAAAAATGCTCTTGTCAGGGCAATTAACAAGCACGGCTTAAAATTTAAGTTTTTAAAGGAAAGCGACTCAAAGCTGAAAGCGGACGATATTAACGAGGGTCTTATAGCGGTTATTTCGGTAAAGCTTACAGATGCACAGTTTGAAAGCCAAACAAAGGCAAAGCTCGGTAATACCGCAATGGGTACGCTTGTAACACAGATGGTCGGCGAACAGCTTGCACAGTATCTTGAGGATAATCCGCAAGAGGCGAAGATAATTATAGAAAAATGTATCTCCGCCGCAGGCGCAAGAGAGGCGGCACAAAGGGCGCGCGACCTTGAAAGAAAGAAAACAGGTGTTTCGGGCAGACAGAGAATGCCCGAAAAGCTTGCCGACTGTATATCTAAAGACCCGAAAGAAACCGAAATATTTATCGTTGAGGGTGACAGTGCGGGCGGCTCGGCAATAAAGGGCAGAGATACCAATAAGCAGGCAATACTTGCACTTTGGGGTAAAATGCTGAATGTCGAAAAGGCAAGAATTGACAAGGTTTACGGAAATGATAAATTGTCACCCGTCATAATTTCACTCGGAACAGGTATAGGCGATAATTTTGATATTTCAAAGCTCCGTTACGGCAAAATCGTTATTATGGCGGATGCCGATGTCGACGGTGCGCATATCAGCACACTGCTTATGACATTTTTCTACCGCTTTATGCCCGAAATTATTTCAGAGGGGCATTTGTACATCGCACAGCCGCCGCTGTTTAAGGTAAGCCGCGGCAAACAGCATTACTACGCTTTTTCAGATGCCGAAAGAGATATGTATATAGAAAAAGTCGGCGGTAAAGCTAATGTTCAGCGTTATAAGGGTCTTGGTGAAATGGATGCGGAACAGCTTTGGGAAACCACAATGAATCCCGAAACCCGTTCAATGCTTCGTGTTTCAATCGAGGATGCCGCAAAAGCCGACGAGGCAATTACAATGCTTATGGGTGACGAGGTTGAACCGCGCCGCGAGTTTATTGAAAACAACGCGCAGTATGTTCAAAACCTTGATGTATAGGGTAATATTATGGATAGAGTATCGGTAAATTTCAAACCCACAAGGCAAGAAGCAATTGATATTTTAAACGCGGCACTAAAGGGTCAAAGGCTTAACGGCAGAAAAAAATTTATAATAATAGCATCGCTGTTTATTATAGCCGACAGTGTGTATGCAATTATAAACACAGGAAATGTTAAGCCGCAGAATGTTATATTTATTGTTATCGGCATACTTTTCATCGTATATGCTCTTTTCTTGGCACATTACGAGATAGTAAAAAAATATGCTGCCGATATTACCGCGGGCGAGGTAAACTTGGTTATCGACGAAAGCGGAATAGAGCTTTCGGGCGACAGTGAAAGCGAGCCGCTGAAAATAACAAATATAACTGAAATAGTGCAAAAGCAAGTTTATTTAAACATCAGTCATACTGAAAATAACAAAACAAAACTGCTGCTTTTACCCATACGGATTTTTAACAGCACGGAGCTTGATTGCGTTATGCGGTTGTTAGGCAGAAAGGACGGTATCACGAATGAGTGACGAAATAAGAAACGAGGAACAAGAGGTTTTGGAACACGAGCAGAATGCCGGTCACATTACCAAGGTTGAAATTTCCTCTGAAATGAAAAAGCGCTTTTTAGAGTACGGTATGTCGGTTATCGTATCGCGTGCGTTGCCCGATGTACGCGACGGCTTAAAGCCGGTTCACCGCCGTATTCTTTATACAATGTACGAAAAAAATCTTACACCGGACGAGCCGTACCATAAGTGTGCGGATACCGTCGGTGCCGTGCTTGGTAGCTATCATCCCCACGGTGATACCAGTGTTTATGATGCACTTGTTCGTATGGCACAGGATTTTTCACTGCGTTATATGCTGGTTGACGGCCACGGTAACTTCGGTTCTATCGACGGCTATGGCGCCGCGGCATACAGATATACCGAGGCTCGTATGAGCAAACTTTCGATGTATATGCTTGAGGATATTGAAAAAGATACGGTTAATTTTATGCCGAACTACGACGACCGTTTAAAAGAGCCCGAGGTTTTACCTGCGCGTTTTCCGCAGCTTTTGGTAAACGGCTCCGAGGGTATTGCTGTCGGTATGGCAACCCGTATTCCTCCGCATAATTTGGGCGAGGTTATCGACGGTATGTGTTGCCTTATCGATAATCCCGATGCCACTATTGAGGAAATTTGCGAGCATATCAAGGGTCCCGATTTCCCGACAGGCGGTATCATTATGGGCCATTCGGGTATTCGCGCCGCATATGCAACGGGTCGCGGCAGAATTGTCCTTCGTGCAAAAACCGAAATTGAGGAAATGAAGGGCGGCAGACATAAAATAATTGTTACCGAAATACCGTATATGGTAAACAAATTAAATCTTGTTAAAACCATTAACGATATTATTGATGACAAGCGTGTCGACGGTCTTGAGGATATTGTCGATTTGTCGGGCAGAGACGGTATTCGCGTTGAAATTATAACCAAACGCGATGCAAGCCCAGAGGTTGTTTTAAACCACCTTTTCTCATTTACACAGCTTCAAATCACTTACGGTGTAATTTTGCTTGCTCTTGTCGACGGCAGACCGAAAATTCTCACTTTAAAAGAAATACTTGAAAATTATATTGATTATCAGTGCGAAATAATCACCCGCCGCACACAGTTTGACCTGCGCAAGGCGCGCGAGCGTGCCCATATTTTAGAGGGCTATAAAACCGCGCTTGATTATATCGACGAGGTTATCAAAATAATTCGCGGCTCAAAAACCGTTGACGAGTCGAAAGAACGACTTGGCGAACGCTTTGGACTTGACGATATTCAAACCACCGCTATTGTAAAAATGCCCCTCGGCAGATTAAGTGGTATGGAGCGTCAAAAAATTGAAGAAGAGCTTGCAGAAAAGCACGCAAAAATTGCCGAGTACGAGGGTATTTTGGCAGACCACGCAAAGGTTCTTGATATAGTTAAGACCGAGGCGCTTAATTTGCGCGACAAGTTCAGCGATGACCGCAGAACACAAATCACCGCCGTTTCGGGCGATGTCGATATCGAAGACCTTATTCCCGTTGAGGATTGTGTTCTTACAAAAACCACACGCGGATATATCAAGAGAATACCTTGTCACGAGTATTCCGCACAGAACCGCGGTGGTAAGGGCATAATCGGTATGACTACGCGCGACGATGACAATGTGGAAACAATGTTCGTTTGCTCTTCACATGATGTTATTATGCTGTTCAGCAACCTCGGCAGGGTGTACCGTCTTAAAGCGTACGAAATTCCCGAAGGCTCACGAACCGCGCGCGGACTTAACATTGTCAATATTCTTCCGCTTATGCAGGGCGAAAGAATAACTATGATGCTTTCCGTTCCGCCATTCGACAGTGATAACTATGTAAATATGGTCACCAAAAACGGTGTTATTAAGCGCACACTTATCTCGCTTTACAAAAATATCCGCAAAACAGGTGTTATTGCCATAAATCTCGATGATGACGACGAGCTTGCTTTCGTCACCGTTACAAACGGTTCGGATCAGTTGCTTGTTGCGACAAAGCTCGGTATGGCTATTCGCTTTGACGAGCAGGACATCCGCCCCCTCGGCAGAACCGCGCGCGGTGTTCGCGTTATAAAGATGAAAGAGGGCGACGAGGTTATCGGTATGGTTAATGTCGATAACGACAGACAGCTTCTCACTATAACCAAAACAGGCTACGGCAGATGCTCATCCTTTGACGATTACCGTATTCAGTCGCGCGGCGGTAAGGGTATAACAAACTATCGAACCGCAAAATACGGCGAGGTTGCAGGTGTGTTGTCGGTAAATTCCGAACAGGATGTTATTATGATGGCATCCGACGGCGTAATAATAAGAATAGCGGCAGAGGATATCAGTAGCTTTGCAAGACCTGCAAAGGGTGTTCGCGTTATGAAATTCAAGTCTGACGATGCGTATGTACTTCAAATTGCATCGGTTATGCACGATGAAGACGAGGAATTTGAAAAGCCCGACGCCGCAGATGCCGCCAGTGCAGATGCGACAGAGGATATCGTTACCGAGCAAGACTCTGAACAAAGCATAGAGGAGTAATTTTTAAAAAAAGCGGCAGTATATTTTTTAGGGGGATATTGTTCTTGTTATGATTTTTTGGAATGAAACCGATAAAAGAATAATAGAAAAAAAGCGTATAAAACGGGTTGCAAACGCTATCGGCGGCGCGTTTTTGCTTGGTACTGCCGTTACGATAGCCGTGCAATTCGTGCTTATAGCACTCGGTTATGCCGATGTTTTAGGCACGACGGGCGGTATGTGGTTAATGCAGGTTTTGCTGTCCGCATTTATGTTTACTGTTCCGTTTTGCATTACCGCACCCGCTATGAATGTGCGAATAAGCGGTGTGTGTAGATATTCAAAGCCTGAAAAGGGCACGGCACTGCCGCTTATAGCGTGCGGTCTCGGCGCGTGTATGCTTGCAAATGTTTTGGGTAGCATCACTTCGTCGTTTTTTGAGGCGCTGGGTATCACCGACGCGCCAAGTAGCCTTATGACGCTTAACGAGCCAAGTTTTTTCAGTGTGGTTATTTCCGTCGTCGGCGGTGCGGCACTGCCTGCGTTGGTAGAGGAATTTGCACTTCGCGGTGTGGTTCTCGGCTCGTTGCGCCGTTTCGGTGACAATTTTGCCATAATCGTTTCCGCCGCGCTTTTCGGCATTATGCACGGTACTGTTTCACAAATTCCGTTTGCATTTTTCCTTGGCATTTATCTCGGCTTTACCGTGGTAAAAAGCGGCTCCGTTTGGACGGCGGTTGCAATACATTTTATAAATAACGCCTGCGCGTTTTTAATTGACCTTTTCGCAAGCGAGCTTCCCGCGCGCGCAAATGTCGTGCTTAATGGGCTGTATTTTATGGTGATGATTGCAATCGGATTTATCGGCTTTGTCACCGTGAAAACAAAAAATCTGTTTTCGTTACCGGTTACCGTGCAGGAAAATAACGAAACCAAGCTTACACTTGCACAAAAAACGGGCGCGTTCTTTTCGGCACCCTGTGTTGTAATTTACATCGCCGTGGTATGCTTTGAAATTTTATTAACACAACTTGAAAGGCTGTTAACTTTATGAGTAACGACGGTTTTATGAAAATCGCCGTTGAGCTTGCAAAAAAGGCCGCACAGACGGGCGAAATACCCGTAGGTGCGGTCATTGTAAAAAACGGCGAAATTATTTCGACGGGATATAATATGCGTGAAAGCAAGCTTGACCCGTCGTCACACGCCGAAATAGAGGCTCTTCGCGCCGCGGCACAAAAAGCAGGCGATTGGCGGCTCGGCGGTTGCGATATATATGTTACATTAGAGCCTTGCCCTATGTGCGCGGGTGCAATTATCAATTCGCGCATTTCGCGTGTCTTCTTCGGCGCGTATGATAATCGTGCAGGTTCGTTCGGCTCGCGGTGTGATTTAACGCAGTTCGGTTATGAAAGTATACCCGAAATTCACGGCGGAATAATGCAAAAGCAGTGTGAAAAGCTGCTTTCCGACTTTTTTAAAAATATTCGTTAGCAGTATTTTTTGTGTTTCGACTTTTTTCTCCTAAAAAGTATACTATATATTGTATAGTTACTTTACAAGACCACAATTTTCAAATTTTTTCAAAAAAACTTTAAAAAAACCGAAAAAAGAGGTTGACAAGCGGGTAAAAAAGTGGTAATATAAT
>CAZIEH010000049.1:0-10992 GCA_964538695.1 uncultured Eubacterium sp.
GGGTACAACACCGATATCGTACAAGAATTTGTACCAAAAACGGCTGTAAAGCAGGTGAAGTGTTGTATGCTCCATACCGCCGTTGTACCAATCAACGCTCATCCAATATTTCAGTGCTTCTTTAGATGCAAGCTCTTTATCATTGTGGGGGTCGCAATATCTCAAGAAATACCACGACGAGCCTGCCCACTGCGGCATTGTATCGGTTTCGCGCTTTGCCGCGCCGCCGCAACAGGGACAAGTGGTGTTTACCCAATCGGTAATCTTTGAAAGGGGTGACTCGCCTGTTTCACTCGGCTCATACGACTCAACCTCTGGCAAGGTAAGCGGAAGTTGGTCTTCGGGAACGGTTACATAGCCGCACTTTTCACATTCTACAATCGGAATAGGCTCGCCCCAATAACGCTGACGCGAGAAAACCCAGTCGCGCAGACGGTAGGTTGTCTTTGCCTCGCCGATGCCCTTTTCATTGAGGTATTCAAGCATTTTCTGCTTTGCCTCCTCGACCGAAAGCCCGTTCAAAAAGCCGGAATTGCAAAGTGTACCTGTTGCGCAATCGGTAAATGCCGCTTCCTCAACATTCTCGCCGCCTGCGACAACCTCTACAATCGGCAAGCCGAATTTCTTTGCAAATTCCCAGTCACGGGTATCGTGCGCAGGAACAGCCATAATTGCGCCCGTACCGTACGAAATAAGCACATAGTCGGAAATATAGATGGGAATTTCTTTACCTGTTACGGGGTTTATAGCGGTAACACCGTCAAGGCGTACGCCTGTTTTATCCTTGGCAACCTCGGTTCTTTCAAACTCAGATTTCTTTGCGGCGGCAAGCTGATATGCCTTAATTTCATCATTGTTGTTCAGCTTATCCTGCCATTTTTCAAGAAACGGATGCTCGGGCGACATAACCATATATGTTGCGCCGAAAAGTGTGTCGCAACGTGTGGTGTATACAGTAAGCGTATCACCTGCCGTGGTTTCAAAGCGAACCTCTGCACCTGTCGAACGACCAATCCAGTTTCTTTGCTGTGTTTTTACACGCTCTATATAATCGACATCATCAAGCCCTTCAAGAAGCTTGTCGGCGTATTCGGTAATTTTAAGCATCCATTGGCTTTTAACCTTATGTATAACCTCACTGCCGCAACGCTCGCAAACGCCGTTTACAACCTCCTCGTTAGCAAGCACGCATTTACAAGAGGTGCACCAGTTTACCGCCATTTCTTTTTTATACGCCAAGCCGCGCTTGAACATCTGTATAAAAATCCACTGTGTCCACTTGTAGTATGACGGGTCAGTGGTATTTACCTCGCGTTTCCAGTCAAAAGAAAAGCCGAGGCTTTTAAGCTGACGCTTAAAGTTTTCGATATTTTTGTTTGTAACAATTTCGGGGTGAATGTGGTTTTTAATGGCATAGTTTTCGGTGGGCAGACCGAAAGCGTCCCAACCCATAGGATACAAAACATTATAACCCTGCAAGCGTTTTTTACGGCTGACAATATCAAGCGCCGTGTATGAGCGCGGATGCCCAACATGCAAACCCTGACCCGACGGATACGGAAATTCTACCAAAGCATAAAACTTGGGCTTTGAATAATCCGAAGAGGCGGCAAAGGTTTGCTTTTCATCCCAAATATCCTGCCACTTTTTTTCAACTGATTTATAATCGTACTTCATTTTGCGTCAACCTTCCTCACAACTATCGACAATTGTATCCAATGCAATATGCTCGCCGTCCTGCCAAATGCGGTCGAGATTGTAAAACTCGCGCGCATCACGCGTGAAAATATGCACAATAACACTGCCGTAATCAAGCAAAATCCAATTTGTTGCCCTACCCTCGATATGCAACGGCTCTACACCTGCTTTTGAAAGCATATCCTCAACCTCTTCAGCCAAAGCACGAACATGGGTTGAAGATGTTGCCGAAGCAAGCACGAAATATTCGGTAATAACCGTAAGGTCGGCAACCTTTACCGCAGACAGGTCAATCGCCTTTTTCTTATCAAGTGCGCGTGCGGCGGTATGTAAAACATCAATAGTATCCAAGCTGAAAACCACCTTTTTAATATTCCTGTAATGTCGAATCCTCGGTCGACATCCAATATTCGTTTTTCTGATAACCTGCGATTGAGTATATCTCGGGTATCGTAATTTGTTCCTCGGTAATAGGCTCACCGTAGGGGTTAAAGTACTGGTTAAAGCACTTAACATAATCATCTTTATGAATTGAGTAGTACGAAAGACCGTAGCTTGCGGCTTGTCCGGGTAAGCCGAAAATGTGGATATTATCCATACTAAGCTTCTTCGCGGCAAGCGCGTACGCAACAGTTTCATTCATAGTAAGGTCGGTTTGAATTTGGTTAAAACAGCTGTTTGCGATTTTCCAAATTTCGGTAGTCGACATACCCATAAGCTCTTTAAAAAGTGCCGCATAAAATTTGCGTTGCTGCTTAACACGACCGATATCAGAGCCGTCATAATCGCCTGCTTCTTCCTGCGAGTCGATTCTGCGCTTACGCATAAAGCCGATTGCATCTTTACCCGACATACGAACCTTGCCCGGACCTATGGTGTAATATTTACCGAATTTAAGCGGGTCTTCTATCTTGATTTTATTATCAAAATTCATTGTAACGCCGCCAACCGCATCGACAACATTTACCGCACCCTCGATAGAGAACAGTATATAGTGGTCGATAGGAATACCGAGCTGTGACGAAAGGCAACGGCGCAGAGCATTTATTTTCAGCTCGCCGTCACGCGCGCTGTTGAAAACCGAGTTTATCTTGTTATCGGGACTGCCGTTGACATAGGTATCACGCGGAATTTGCAACATACTTACGGTATTGTTTTTATGGTCCATACAAACAACGACAATAACATCAGTCTGTTTTGAGTCTGTCCAATCGCAACCGACAACCAAGAAGTATGTAACATCATTGCTTATTGATTTTACAAGCTCTTCAAAATCGCCGCTTTCGACCTGATTTGCGTCATCATAGCTTATATCGCCGTATTTTGAGCTGCCGAACAGCCAACGAAGTATCGGCACCTTTTGCAAAGAGGTATCGGCATTTGAAACATACCAGCCCATAATGGTTGTAAGCAAAACGCAAAATGCCAGTATTACCGAGGTAACACTGTTGATAATTATTCTTTTCTTATTTCTTTTCGGCTTTTCGTCGGGCTTTTCCGAAAAGCTCATAACATCCTCGAAATTGTCAAATTCGTCGAAAGCAGGGCTTTCCGAGCTGCTTGAAATATCCGTAAAGCCTTGCTCGTCCGGTTCTTCGGTAAAATCGTCTTTATTTTCAAAATCGAAATTCATCGCTAATACCCCTTTTGTATTACGGCGTAGTAAACCGTTTATTGTGCGTACTGTTCATATGCCGCCAAGGTGTCGGGATGTACGGGTACTCCGCGCGAGGTAAGGTCGTCGACGGTAAATTGCAAAGCAATCTTCATTGCTTTTTCCGTACTTTCCTCCACGGCGGTGCGCATTTCTTCAACACCGTCGTAATCGCGGTCGCGCGAGGTATAGTCGGCAAGATACAGTATTTTTTCAAGCAAGGTCATATTT
The DNA here is from genome assembly GCA_964538695.1 of uncultured Eubacterium sp. Classification (GTDB taxonomy): domain Bacteria; phylum Bacillota; class Clostridia; order Oscillospirales; family Acutalibacteraceae; genus UMGS1532. Next base: position 3,584 of record CAZIEH010000049.1, read on the forward strand.
GCCCTTGCGGTTGTGTGGTAACGGACAGCGCTGATAATCTCCTCGTCATCAATCAAAAGCACACGGCGAAGATACTCACAGCCGATTAAGGAATGGTACAGCTTAGGTGCGCCGATTTCCAAATCACTTAACATTATACCAAACTGTTTGGCAAATTTCAACTGTTCTTTATTATCGGTGTCTTTAAGCACATCGTGCAAAAGACCCGCAAGGTAAGCCTTTTGTCTGTCACCGCCGTATCTGTCGGCAAGGCGTACAGCCTCCTCGGCAACGCAAAGCGAGTGAAAATAGCGCTTTTCGGTAAGCATTTTCCGCAAATGCTGTTTAAATTCTTCTGTTTTCATATCGGTATCCTCCGAATAAAGTCCGTTTTTTTCGATATATTCCGCAATTTCTTCAGATACAGCATTTTTAAGGCTTTCACCGCGGTATACCATTCGCCGCACATCGCTTGAAGAAACAGGGGACGGTTCGCACTCTATAACCTCTACTACCGCACCGTCGTCACGAAGACGGGCAATCGCCGCATCAAATTCCCGACGGTTTTCGCCCTGACGGAATACGGCAAAAAAATCGCAAAGCTTTATAAGCTGTTTGTAATTGAACCAAGTGTGAAGTGTCACAAGCATATCCGCACCGCACACAAATGTTGGGGCTTCGCCGTATTTTTCGCAAAATTCCTTTACCGTATAATAGGTGTAGCTTTTCTCCCGTCTGTACAGCTCGGTCGTCCAAACAGCCGCTTTTGAATATTTCTTTACCAGAATTCCACACATTGCCAAGCGATGCTCGTTAGATGCAAGCTGTGACGAAGCCTTGTGTACAGGCACGCCCGTGGGAACAAGCAATACTTTTTCAACCTGTGGCATATCGCAAAGCTTTTTTAAAAGCCTTTCGTGAAAAATGTGTGGCGGGTTAAATGTGCCGCCGAACAATACTGTTTTGCCCATAACTACTTTTTAAGCGTTATTTTGCGATTTTCGGGCTTTTCGGCACGCTTGTAAAGAATGAACCTGTGCCCAATGACCTGTACAACATCGGCACCCACGCGCTGTGCAATATCATCTGCGGCAACGCGCGACGACACGGGCGAGGTTTCCAAAACGCGGCACTTTATAAGCTCGCGCGCCTCTAAAGCATCTTTAACCTGCTTTACAGTTTGGTCGTTTATGCCGTCTTTGCCGACTTGTAAAATCGTATCGTATGAATTTGCCATACCGCGCAGGGCGGCACGCTGTTTAGAAGTTAGCATTTTTTATTTCTCCTCCGAAATGAATAGTGAGCTTGCGAATTGTTTTGAGTCAAACGGCTGTAAATCGTCGATTTGCTCACCTACGCCGACATATTTTACGGGAATTTGCAACTCGTTGCAAATGGACAGCACAATTCCACCGCGCGCAGTGCCGTCAAGCTTGGTCAAAACAATGCCCGTAATATCGGCAACATTTTTAAATTCGCGAGCCTGATTTACCGCGTTTTGACCCGTCGCCGCATCAAGCACAAGCAGATTTTCAACATCCGATTCGGGACATTCGCGTACTATTATACGCGATATTTTTGCAAGCTCGTCCATAAGATTTTTCTTGTTATGCAGTCTGCCTGCCGTGTCGCAAATAACAACATCGATATTTCGCGCCTTTGCCGCACCGAGTGCATCAAACACGACCGATGCGGGGTCACTGCCCTCGGTACTCTTTATAATATCAACACCTGCGCGGTCTGCCCAAATTTCAAGCTGTTCTATCGCGGCGGCGCGGAAAGTATCGGCAGGTGCCAAAAGCACACGCTTGCCCTGCTTTTTAAGCTGTGCCGCAAGCTTGCCTATCGTTGTTGTTTTGCCGACACCGTTTACACCTATTACAAGTATTACCGACGGTGTGGTAGATATTTCAAGTCCGCGGCTTTCGCCCAAAAGCTCGGTAATAATCCCCTCAAGCAGTGCTTTTATTTCCGTCGGGTCGGTAATACCCTGCTCTTTAACCCTTTTGCGCAAAAGCTCGGTAATATGCTCTGCCGTCTGCATACCCATATCACTCATAATCATAGCTTCTTCAAGCTCCTCGAACAGCTCCTCATCTATTTTGACAAAGCTGTTTAAAACACCTGTTACAGCGTTCATAAACGAGTCTCTTGTTTTTTTAAGACCTTGATTGATTTTTGAAAAAATACCCATATAAATTCCCTTTCAAAAAGCGCAAAATTCAATTCTTTATATCCATCTTTTTCTCAAGCTCGGAAACATTAAGCTCAAGCAAGCGCGAAACACCCTTTTCCTGCATTGTAACGCCGTAAAGCATATCAGCCGCCTCCATAGTGCCTCGACGGTGAGTTATGCAGATAAACTGTGTTGAGTCGTTCATTCGGTGCATATATTCGGCAACGCGGTCGACATTAACCTCGTCAAGTGCCGACTCCACCTCGTCCAAAAGACAGAACGGCGGCGGATTTACCATCATAATCGCAAAGTAAATGGAAATAGCGACAAGCGCCTTTTCACCGCCTGACAACGGCTCAATCTTCGACACGGTTTTGCCGGGTATGCGCACCGAAATATCAATACCGCTTTCAAGAACATTTTGCGGGTCGGAGAGTATCAGCTCTGCACTGCCGCCGCCGAAAAGGTCGGTAAATGTTTTTTGGAAGTTGCGGTTAATCTTTCCGAAGCCGTCGGCGAACATATCGCGCATAGTGCCTGTAAGACTGCCTATCAGCTTATACAGCTCGTTCTGTGCCTTTTCGACATCGTCGATTTGCACCTTGTAAAATTCATATCTTTCGCTGACCTCGCGGTATTCGTCAATAGCACCGACATTTATGTTGCCGAGAGTCTTGATTTTACCCTTTATTTCAGCCAAGGTTCGTTTAGCGGCGGAAATATCGGTAATTTCGATATTAAGCTGTTCAGCCTCGCTTCTTGTAAGCTCGTATTCGTCAAACAAGCGCTTAATAATATCATCGTACTCTTTGGTAATACCGTCGCGGCGCTCTTGCAGTCTTGCAAGCTCGCGACCGAGATTTTCGCGATTTTCAAGCAAGCCGCGCTCTTCTGAACGGCTTTCGGTGACTTGCTTTTCGTTTGCCTCACGCTTAATGTGCAGCTCCTCTGCCAAAGCAAGCTGTTGCTTTGCGTTTTCGGCAAACTTCGCAATACTGCTTTTTAAATCTACGATTTTTTGCTCTATATTACGGTTGTTTTCATTAAGCTGACTAATTTGAAGTTCAAGCTGTGAAACACGATATTCACGGTCGGATATAAGCTGTTGCATCTGCTTTGCGTTTCTCTCGATAGCCTCGATATCCTTTTTCAGCTCGATATCTTTAAGTTGTAGCTCGGTAACGGTTTCCGAAAGTGCGTTGCGCCTTTCTTCAAGACCCGTTCTGCCGCCGCTTGCAGAGTCCATTTTTTCTTGCAGCTGTGCCTTTTTATCCTGTAAATCCGCAATTGCTTTTTCGGCTGTCGCGCTGTCGGAAAGCATATTTCCCTCGCGCTTTTCAAGGTCTTTAAGCTCTTCGTCAAGCTGTGCCGCACCGCTTTTTGCAGAGCTTAACATATCCTCTACACGGCGCAACTCGCCAATAACACGAATTAAATCCTCATTCGCGGTCTTTCGCTCGGTTTCAATAGCCGAAATATCCGCTTGCAGCTTTTCAAGCTCGGCAACCGAACGGTCACACTCTGCTTGCTTTTCTTTTATTTCCGTTTTAAGCTTTTCGGTTTTTTCGGCAAGCCTTGCAATTTCGTCTGCTCGGCTTAAAAGACCCGTATGCTTTGAAAGCGAACCGCCCGTAAGCGAGCCGCCCGTATTTACGACCTGACCGTCAAGCGAAACAACCTTGTACTTTCTGCCGTATTTTGCCGAAATATCCGTTGCGCTGTCAAGATCTTCTGCAATCATTATACCACCCAAAAGCGAATACACAACCTCGCGGTATTTTTCGTCGCACTCAACAAGATCCGCGGCAATGCCGATGTAACCCGAAATTTTTTCCATTCCCTTTTCGCCGAAGGGTCTGCTTTTCGCGGTGGATACGGGCCAAAAGGTTGCCCTGCCGCCCTTTGCATCCTTCAACAGTCGAATGGCGCGTTTTGCATCGCCCTCGGTTTCGACAATAATATTCTGTGCCGCCGCGGCAAGTGCAGTTTCAATCGCAACCGAATATTTGCTGTCAACCCTTATAAGACGAATAACGGGGCCGCAAATTCCGCGTAAATTGCCGTTTTTCGACTCTTGAATAACCTTTTTGACCGCGTACTGAAAGCCCTCCATATTCTTTTCAAGGTCTTGTAAAATCTCGGCTCTGCGCACGGTATCCTGAAGCTTTGACTCAAGCCTTTGCAAAGCCTCGGTATGGCGTGCGGCGTTATCCTTACGCACATCAAGCCTCATTCGGTAGCCCTCTGCGGTGTTTTCACAGCTCTTTACGGCGTCGCTTAAAACAGCCTGCTCGTTTTTAAGCTCGGAAAATTCTTTTTCATATTCGGCAAGTGATTTTTCAATCTCTGCCTTGTTTTCGCAAACCGCAGAACGCCTTGCGGCAATTTCGCCGAGTGCCGTTTTCGCGGTAACAAGCTTTACGCGCGCCGCACTTTCGTCGTTGCCTATTGCGTTAAGACCCAAAACCAGCTCTTCAATCTGTTTCGAATAGCCCTCGCTTTCGGTCAGCAGTGCATTTATCTGACCGTTCGCAACGCCAAGTGCCGCTGTGTTTTCCTCAAGTGCCGCCTGCTTTTCCAAAAGGCGCTTTTGCTCGTCTGCGACACTTTGACGCGCAGTTTCATCACTGCCGCGAAGCCCCTCGATTTCAAGCTCTATTCTCTCTATATTTTGATTATTATGCTCAATTGTATTATTTTCAACGGCAATTTCGCCCTCAACACGCGCCGCGCTTTCCTCGTACTCTGCCGCGCGACGGCGGTTTTGCTCTATTGCCGAAGTAATAAGCACCGACTGCTCGGCAAACTGCTCTTGCTGTTTTGCGATTTCATCAAGCCGTGTTCCGATTTCGCCGTACTGTACATTTGCGGCGGTAATCTTTCTTTCCTGTTCGCGCAAACGCTCTTTAGAGCCGTCAAGCGCACCGAGCCATATACCTATTTCAAGATTTTTTCGCTCGTCACGAAGCTTCAGATACTTTTCAGCCTTTTCGCTTTGCTGTTTAAGCGGACCTATACGCCCCTCAAGCTCGGCAAAAATATCTTTAAGCCTTGTCATATTTTCCTGCGCCGCCGCAAGTTTGCGTTCCGCCTCCAGCTTGCGGTAACGATAGCGCGAAATACCCGAGGCTTCCTCGAAAATATCGCGTCGCTCCTGCGGCTTTGCACCGACGATGCTGTCAATTTTACCCTGACCTATCATAGAATATCCGTCACGACCGAGACCCGTATCCATAAACAGCTCGTTCACATCGCGCAAGCGCACACTGACACCGTTTATAAGGTACTCGCTTTCGTGCGAACGGTAGTAACGCCTTGTTACGGCAACGCTGTCGTTGTCGAAATTAAGACTGCGGTCGGTATTGTCTATTGTAAGCGTAACCTCGGCAAAGCCCTGGGCACGGCGTGTATCCGAACCGATGAAAATAACATCCTCCATAGAAGAACCGCGCAAGGATTTTGTAGACTGCTCGCCCAAAACCCAGCGAACCGCGTCTGAAATATTACTTTTTCCGCTACCGTTAGGACCGACAACCGCAGTAATGCCCTTGCCGAATTGTAGCTTTGTTTTATCAGCAAACGATTTAAAGCCCTGAATGGTAATTGATTTAAGTATCACATATACCGCCCCCTATCTGTCATATTTTTCTATAATAACCTGAAAATTTTTTAAGTATTCATTCTCTTTAACGCGACAACCGTAACCGTTTTTTTCGAAAAATTTTATGTTGTCGCGATGCTGACCTACTGCTTTTGAAATATCTCCCCTTGCCACAAACACGGTATAATTACCGTGCGGCAAATCGGCAAGCCTTTCGAAAATTGCATTTTTATACCGTTCGGAGGCACACAGCTCGCCGAATGCAGGATGCCACGGCCCCGCGACAAACGCCGCATTATCTATACTGTGCAACCCCGTTCTGATAACCGTAATTTCCTCTTGCTCGAAAAAAGCTTGCAGTCTTGCGCAAAGTGCGGCGGCATCGGTAACCCTTTGCGGTGTGTATTCGCCGCTTTCGACCTTTTTCGCAAGAAAAGTGTTTTTAAACACGATTGTGGGGTAAATTCTGACGGTTTGCGGCTTTAGTGCGGCAATTTTTTGTGCAGTCATCAGGTCTTTTTGGTTGTTACTGCCGAAAAGTCCCGTCATCATTTGCAGTCCCAAAGAAAAGCCGCTTGCCTTTATCATTCGCGAAGCCTCAACAACCGCCTGCGAATTGTGACCACGCAAATTTTTAAGCAAAACGCCGTCGTCCATACTCTGCGCGCCAAGCTCTATTGCGGTTACGCCTTGGGCTTTAAGCTCACTTAAAATATCGGGGTCGATAGCATCCGGTCTTGTTGAAATCCTAATGCCTTTCACATTGCCGTTTTTTACATATTTATACGCCGCCGAAAGCAGTTCCAAACGATAATCGCCGTCAATTGCGGTAAAACTGCCGCCGAAAAAGGCAATTTCGGTCTCTTTCGGGTCACAGCCGTTGGCTAAAGCGGTTTCAACCGCTGTTTCGACATCTTTTGCAGTAGGCTTTGCGGCAGTACCCGTAATATGTATTTGGTCGCAAAAGCTACACCTGTTCGGGCAACCGATATGCGGCACAAACACCGAAATATTTGCGTGCGAAGTAATCATAATTTTTCGCCCATAAGCTCTAGAGCCTGCTTTGCCGCCTCTTGCTCTGCGCGTTTCTTACTTTTACCCGTGCCGCGACCTATTACATTCGAATTAAGATGCACCTCTACCGTAAATTCCTTTTGGTGGTCGGGGCCGCTTTCGCCTGTAAGCACATATGAAAGATGCTCCTCGGGATTTTTCTGTATAACCTCTTGCAAAACTGTTTTATAGTCTTTAAATGCAACGGTAGTCAGGTGCGCAAGCTTGGGGTCGACAAAACGCAAAACAAGCTTGCGTGCAGGCTCGATACCGCCGTCCAAATAAACAGCCGCCAAAACCGCCTCAAACGCATCTGACAAAATCGAGGGGCGTTTGTTACCGCCGTTTATAAACTCGCCCTTGCCAAGCATAATGAACTTGCCAAGCTCTAATTCCTGTGCAAATTCATAAAGTGCGGTTTCACAAACGACCGAGGCGCGAATTTTGGTCAGCTCGCCCTCGGGCAATTGCTTGAAATTCGTGAAAATATGCTCTGCCACGATAACAGAAAGCACCGAATCACCCAAAAATTCCAACCGTTCGTTAGAGCCCTCTGACTCGCGACTTTCGTTTGCATATGACGAATGACTGAGTGCGCGG
>CAZIEH010000050.1:0-10958 GCA_964538695.1 uncultured Eubacterium sp.
ATATTATACCATATACATTTAAAAAAGAAAAGCATATTTTTACAAAAACCGTCCTTAAAGTGAAAAAGACCGACAGTCTTCGACATAAAAATTAACAACTTGTATACATTTGGTTAAAATGCACAAAAAAATCAGTTCTAAATTGTTATTATTGATAGTAGCATTTTTTCGAAAGATGAGTTATAATGTTTTTACTAATAGTATGGTTTGATGGTTAATGTGCGGTACTATCCTTTTTTGGGGGACTGCACAACCTCGCGTTACTATGAAAACACGGCGGTTGCGTTTTACCACACCGTTTGCATTCGGGTCAGAGATTGCTTTCGGCGCAAGGGTACGGCGAAAACCGCAAAACCGATATTATTATAAAATTTTAAAGGAGAAAGTTTTGTATGAAGAAAAACATTACCAGAATTCTTGCACTTCTTCTTGCACTTTGTATGGCTTTCAGTCTTGTAAGCTGTAAAAAGAGTAAAAAGAAGCCCGCAAAAAAAGATGATGCTTCGTCAACTGTTGTAAGCGACGAAACACCGTCAACAGATGATGTTATCGACGATACGGGCGACCTTGGTGACGATTTCGATGATTATTATGAAGATGATTATACCGAACCGTCTTATTCCATCGTTGTTGACCGTCCCGAATCGACAGGCTCGATAAGCACAGGCGAAAAGCTTGAGTTCACGGGCGAGGATATCGATTTTGACGATATCGATAACGACATCGACGGTGACGATTTCGAGGACATCGATGACGAGGAAACCGAAATTTCAAGCGAACCGTTTGTTCAGCCTTACGGTGCGGCGGTTTCGGGCGGCGACCGTAAAATCACCGTCGAAAACACTGCCGATGCTATTGTTTGCGAAAACACACTCGGTACAGGTTGTAACTTCTACCCGACATGGTGGTCATATACAACACAGCTGGAAACCGCAACAAACAAAGGTTCACACAACTTCGGTTATGAGGGCGAAATTTCGGCAAAGCGTTATAACGATATTCACGGTTCCTACGGCCGTTCTTGGTTCAACATCGACTGGATGATTACCAACGAGGCGGGCGACGACTATGACCAATATAAGGTTGATTGGGAAAGCAACCCCGACTATGTAAACTATATGAACGGCGTTTACAGCCTTGATAATGATATGATGCAGTCGGTTTACCGCTACTATCGTATGCTTGAAGAGGCTGAAATGGATATCGAGGTTTCGTTCGGTTGGAAGCTTCACCCCCGTATTCACGAGTGGTTCGCTTGCGACCTTATGCGTGCAAACAACTCGGCACCGCGTGACATTTTCCGCTATGCCGATGCCGCATCGGAATTCTTTAAATATTGCTATTATAAAGAGGGTCTCAGAAATGTAACCACCATCACCTTCTATAACGAGCCCGGCCGTGTCGAAACACTTAATGTTCGTACCGGCGGTGACTATCGTTGTATAGGTGACTCGCGTGTTCACTGGGCAAATATGATGAAAGAGGTTGTTCGTGTATTCAACAGCCAGACAACCGCATCATATGAAAACGGCGGCGACCCCGACGGATTCTTGAAGACCGTTCAAATCTGGGGTGCTGAGAACACAGAAGACCTTAATGTTCTTTCAGACAACTATATAACACCTTACCTCAACCTTAACTATGCGGATATATTCGATGCATTCACAATGCATGTTTACTACTATCCGACAAGAGGTATGGGCGTTTTGGGTGGCGGCGACGCATACCTCGGTCATTGCCAGATGGCTGCACAGGCAAGTCGTTTCTACACCAAACCGCTTTATGTTACAGAAAACTACTGTTCCGATAAAGATACCTACGACGGTACCTCAAATACCGAAGTATATAAGTGGGACAGCAACGACCCGACCGATGACGGTTGGAAATCGTCTTATTCTTCATACTTTATAGCTTCCACAAACAACGGTATCGGCCTTACACTTGACTGGGGCTTTACCGGTGGCTACCTGCCTACACCTACGGGCTTTGACCCTGCCGGCGGTACAACTGCTTGCTGGTTCACACCTAACACCGAGGCGAACGCAGGCAAGGTTCAGTGGAAGTACTACCTCTACGCAATGCGTAACAACTACATTCCGCGCGGCGCAGATGCACACAGCCTTTCTTGGACAGGCGACGATATCCGTGCAAGTGCCTTTACAAAGGATAACGATTTCGCATTGTATATCGAGGCTAACGAGCATTGCACCGTTGACCGTGTATTTAATGTAAGCCTTAAACAGTCAATCGGCGCAAACCGCAAGCTTTATGTTTATATCTTCAATTATGATATCGAAAAGACCGCAAACGCAACAATTCCTCCGCTTGCCGATGTTGTAACGGTACAGAACGGCCGTGACTTTACATACGGTCCTGTAAGCCGCGACTACGGTGTATATCTCTTCTCTACCGTTCCGCCGCTTAAGCAGGTTGAAATTGTTGATGCACAGGGTAACGACAGCGTTCTTAATCATATTACAAAGGGACAGACCGTTACACTTAAAGCAAATCTTATCGATGCAGACCCGACAGATACGGTTACTTGGAAGGTTTCTTCTTATGCAGAGCCGTCTACTGTGAGAAAAGTCGGTAAAAATTATATTCCGACCAAGCAGACCGAGCGTGATATCAGCGACGGTACGACCGATGATATCGGTACTGTAACACAGAATGCCGATGGCTTGCAATTCAGCTACACTACCGCAGCAGATGCCCAGGTTGGCGACATAATCTGCGTACGCGGAACAATCAACGGTACCAATGGCAAGCGCTTTGCCGTTGCGGCATTCACCGTTGTATCTTAATGGGAAAGGAGTTACGATTATTATGGTAAAAAAGTACAAGGTTACAACTAAAATCACTGCCGCAGTGCTTTCACTGCTTATGATGGTTTCGGTCTTTACAGGCGTGGTCGAGCTTCTTCCCTCTTTGGCACTTGCCGCCGCCGATTATTCGGTAGCCGGCTATGAGGAGATTGCCTCTGCCACAACACAGTCCACAAGAAAAGCTCCGCTTGGCAACGCAACCGTTACATACGAAGAGTATAAGAACGGTGCGTGGACCACGCGTACAATGAACTGTGACGCTAACGAGCTTAAAAACATCACTACCTCGCATACCGCAGGTGCAAACCTCGGTAACGACAATCTTTTCTTGTTCGATTATTCGGGCAAAGAGATTACCACCTGGTACAACGATGGTACTCAGCGCCGCATAAATGTCACCATTCCTCTTAAATCAGAGACGAATGTTAAAGACATTATTGTCGGTAGCCACAGCAACGCAAATTTCAGAACAGGTATTTACGAGGTTTTTGCCTCTGACGAGCTTAGCGATTTGTACACCGCAGCAAACTCGGTTGCAAATGTTGACAATACCGCAACAGGTCTTAACAATACCCGTTATCAGGTAATTCAGGTTAAGAACGACAAGCTTCAGGGCACAAAATATGTCGGTGTCAGCTACTATCAGCCTGTTGCCGATATTTCTGCCGATTTCGTAAACAACACACTTATTCCTGCTGTCGGCGGCAGCCCCACAGGTGTTTATCCGCGTGTCAACGGTATCAGCGTTTACGGCGATTACAGTGCCGCCACCGTCACCGTTCAAAGCGATAACACTGCCGAAATTCCGTCAGATTGCGTACCCGCAAAGCAGGCTTTCACATCGGCAACCTTAACAAAGTATGTACAAAATGTACCTACCGAAACAGCAGATGTTAAAAAAGATTATCCCAACCTTGTTGACGGTACAACACAAAGTCACGAGTTTATGAACTCTAAATTTGCGTTCTTTACCGACAACACCGTTTGGAATTCAAGCGCAAACAAGGCTACTCTTTTTGACAATCTCGGCACATATTTGACCTATACCTTTAAGGTTGACCCCGATATGTCGGTTAAAAAGCTTATGTACCTCGGTAGTACCGATACTTCAATGGGTATTCAGACAGGTAAGTATGAGATTTATGCCGCCGATACCGAGGCAAATCTTTACAACACCGCAAACCGCATTTACACCTTCAACAACGATAAAGACAACCCCAAAGGTCGTCAGGTTTACACCTTTAACCCTGTTGATGAGGAAGGCGTAAAGTACATCGGTTTCAAAATTATCGAGCCGGTTATTCCCGAAAAATGCTACTTCGACTATACCTACATTGTAAACCGTGTTGACGAAATCGGTATCTACGGCGATGCTAAGGTTGCTAACAAGGATGTAACCGTTACAAGCGACAACAATTCCGACTTCCCGAACGGCATTTCGCTCGTTCCCGCAGGCGACAGCACAAAAGACCCGACTGTAACCCTTTTCAAGGGTACAACCGGTCAGCAGACCTGCGAAACCAAAAACAACGATACAAGGCTTGATATGGTTCACGACGGCACAGCTGATGGCTTCTACTTCGGCGGTTCGACCCTTACTTATAACGAGGGCAACACCGTTAAGTTCCATACTCAGGAAGAGGGCTGGTACTATCAGCTTACCTATGATTTGGGTTCTGCCAAGAATATTGATAAGTTCTTCGTTTTGAACCACAGCACCAATCAGAACATTCGTATGGGTTCGTACAAAATCTATGCAGGCAACAGCAAGGCAGATTTGGTAAAGGACGAAAACCTTGTTTATCACCTCATGTCTACCGGCGGCAATCTGCGTCAGATTTTCCAGCTTAACGAAACCCTTACCGCCCGTTATGTTGCACTTGTAACCGACGACATTTCTTACAACAAGACTTGGTCGTCAAAAGCAAGCGACCATTATCTCAGACTTGCCGAGTTCAACATCTACGGCAATAATGACAACATTTGCAAGCTTGACAGCGATACCGATGCCGCCTACAATGCAACCGGCAAAACAAGCGTTGTTAAAGAGGCAGAGTTCAAGGCAAAAGCCGCAGGCGCAACCGAGGCAGCAGTTGCCACAGGCAGCCTTTCAGCGGCAGATGCTCTTAAAGCCTTAACAGATAACAAGGTCGATACAAACTTTGGCTTTACAGGTGCAAACTTTGCAAAAGCCGACGCTGTTCAGGCAACAAAAATCGACAGCATTTACAGGGACGGCACCGTTTACGGCGATATTATCTATACACTTACAAGTACCGCCGCACTCAGCGATATTGTCGTTTCGGCTGATACAACCGATTCAAAATGGAATCTTAACTACAAGATTTATGTCGCTAATGATAAGGATAAGTTGTTCAACGGTGACCCGATTGCAACCTACTCTACCGCGGCAAAAGCAACACAGCACTATGCTTTGACAGATGTTTCGGCAAAATATGTCGGTATGCGTATAACCGCCTGCACCACCACTGGTACAGTTGACGATTATGCAACCAACACTGTCAGCGACATTTACCCGAGAATTACCGAATTTGCGGTATACGGCAAGGCTAACAGCTACGATGTAACTGTTGCCGAGGCTGACAGCGCACCTCTGCCGACAGGCGTAAGCGTTGTTGAATCGGGCAAAACCTATTGCTTTAAAGACAACGCCCGTGTAGAATGGTCGGATAAAAACTGGCCTGTAAGCAAGCTGTTCGACAGCGATACAGCCTGGACATCGGAATTCCAGCCGGGTAACTATCTTTTCGCAGAGGACAAAAATCCGTCTGTATTCTACAACACCAATAAGGGCGACCTTAACAGATATTTCGATATTGTTTACACCTTAAAGGGCGAGGCTAATATCAACAGCATTTATGTCCTCAACCATCCGCAGCCGTATCTTACAACAGGCGAGTATACACTTTATGCATCAAACGACCTTGCAACATTGTTCAATCCCGAAAACGAGCTGTACTATTACGCGAACTCCAACGCAAAAACAGTACAGACCTTTACGGTAAAGAACACAAAGGCAAAGTATGTCGCAATGCGTATTACGCAGGCTACTCAGCAAGACCTGTCTATAATCAACGGTACAGCCGCAAACGAAGGTAAAAATGCTTATATCCGTATGTTCGAGTTCAATGTTTTCGGCACCTTTACCGACAGTGGTTCAGGCTCTGGCTCAGGTTCAGGCTCCGGTTCCGGTTCAACCGGTTCTACCGACAACATTTACAAGGATCAAGAGTCGGGCTTTGACACAACTGCACCCGACACAATGCCCACAGGTACAAACTACCTCCTCGGCAGACCCGCATCGTTCGAGTCGCGCAATGCTGCAGGCACAGAAAAGAACACAACCGTTCTTCGTGCAGAGGTTGTTACCGACGGCGAAATCGGTCCCGCTGCCGACTTCGGTTTAAGCAGCAGGCCCTACTATGCTACATACAACAAGACCACGGGTGACAAGACTTGGATCAACCACGGTATTGAAGAGGGTAGCGTATACGGCACACTTACAATCCGTATTGACAACAAAAAGCTTTCACTTGAAAAGCTGTTCGTTGCCCACTCGGCAACACAGTCATTGCGTACTTCTAAGTACGAGGTTTACACCTCTACCGACTATAATGTTTCCATTGCTTCGCTTTATGCCGATGCAAACAAAAAGGCGACTGTTATAAACGGTAAAGGCAAGCAGACCAACCTTATCAAATTTGCAACACCTGTTGCCGATGTTCGTGTTATAGGTATTAAAATTCTTGACCCTGTTCAGACACCTTTCTGGAACCCCAACGGTGCAACAGGCAGCGAGGATTACCCCCGTGTTTCCGAGGTTGCCGCATTCGGTTCGGCAGAAGATGTTGCGGTTCCCGCAGAGGAGCTTCGTTCCTCTACAAGCAACACTGTTTTACCGTCAGGCGTAGACCTCAGCAATACCAAGGATTTGGTTCTTGCAGGCAAATTTATGCTTAAAGGTACTATTCACGAAATGCAGGATGGCGAGGATGTTCCTCAGAATGCCGCTTATGACGCTCGTTTCTCAGATGACGATGCGGCAACCGGTGGCGATATTGCCAACCCGTACTTCGGTGATACCAAGGCAAAGATTTACAAGAACACCGCATCACTTGATGAAAAGCCCGACGGCTCGGTATTCCTTGACCTCTTCTATGATTTGAAGAGCGATGCTCTTATTGACTACCTCAAAATAAACTGGTCAGGTAACCCCGACCTCGTCGCAGGTCGTTACGATGTTTATGTCGGCAAGACAAAAGAAACATTGTATGATGATGAAAACCTTTATTTAAGCGTCAACAACCTCGACAACTATAATAAGGGTATCAGAAACCTGATGAATGTTGTATGCTTTGACCATGCAAACCGCAAAGCCGCATCTACCGGTCGTTATATCGGTATTCGAATTTACGACCCGCTGTGTATCACAGGTAAGAGTGGTACATTCGGTGATATTACAGGCAACAACGGTACCAACTATGTTTACACCCGTTTGAAGGATATGCAGGTCTACGGTAAGTATACAGATTCAAGCTTCGACCCCGCAAATCTCAAGGGTCCGAAATTTGCAACTAACGAGGATTTGCAAAATCTTACCAAAACAACCGAAAACTTGCTGACTGCCGCAAATTCCAAGATGACCTTCTACAAGAATTCAAAGAAAGCCGATACACCTGCAAATGTTCTCGACGCTATTACAAATAACGACGGTTCGCAGATGCACTTCGATGTCGGCAGTGGTTCTTGGAAAGACGGCTTCTACATTTCGTTTAAACTTAAAAAGTACGATTTGACAGCTATCAAGGGCTTTGCCTATAAGGGTATCGGTTCTGAAAATGCAGCCTACTATCCGGGCAAGTACACCCTTTTTGCCGCTGACGATGCCGCAACATTGTTCGATGACGAGAGTATCATCTATGTTTTCGACAGTGACGAGTACGGCACATCACGCGCACAGATTATTGAATTTGCCGACGGTAGCCTCCCCGTAGGCACCTATTTCGGTGTAAGATTCGATGATATCAATGTCACCGCAAACGAAAGTGACTACTGGCGTCTTTCGTATATGCGCCTGTGGGGCGAACAGGGCATTGCACCTGCCGACCCGAAAAACCTTGCCGTTAATATGCCGATAGATGCATCGTTCATAAACGGCAGCAAGCGTAGCGAAATTACCGAAAGCAACTTCACACCGGCAGAGCTTAAAAAGGTTACAGACGGCGACTATGCGACATATGCCGATATAGACACCAATAAGTCTGACCGCAAGACTGTCGAAATCATCTATAACCTCTGCTCGACAGATACTGTTGACCAGATTAAGATTGGTGCGGTTATCAACTCTAAATACGGCTTTAAAAAGCTTAAGGTTTACGGTTCTACATCGTACGACGAGGTTTTGGACGAGAAATCACTTCTCTGGACTTGGAACGCAAAGGGCAACGGCAACAGTGTTGTTACACCGTCCACCACCTTCTCCAAGTCAAAGACAATGCGTTATGTCCGTTTCGTTTTCGAGGGTACAAAGACTACACTTCGCCTTAACGAAATTGAAATCATCGGTAACGGCAGACAGCTTCTTAAAACAAAGAATATGACTGCCGACCTCGACACAACCAACATCACCGTTACAAGAACACACCCCGAAACCAAGATGATAAGCTATCTCAATATGCATACAGATTGGTTGCAGGCCCTTGTTGACGGCGATTACGAAACAATGTTCGTAATGTGCGATACATCGGTAATCGGTGCTAAGTACGATATTAACATCCGTTTCGACGAGCTTATTACAATGAGCACCCTCAATGTCAACCTATTCAGAAGAATGACAGAGTACTGGCCCGCAAAGATAAATGTCTACTACGGTCAGGTTGAGGAAGATGTCAGAACCTCCACAACACCTAATTATGTAATCGATACTTCAAAGGTTGATATCAAGACAGGTTTGTGGACAAAAGAAATTCGACCCGTTCTTATCAGAGCTATCCGCCTTGAAATTATCGGTATGCCCCAGAACCCGACCTTCATCTTGCCTAACGGCGAGCAGGAGACCAACTTTATCCTCGGCGACCTCAATGTCAAGGGTACAATGGTTAAGGGTATGCAGCTTGACGAAGACGATACCCGTCTTGTCACTTTCGAAGACACCAAGAAGAATATGGAAGTTTCCATCAACCGTGTTGATACTTCCGATATCTTCACCGAGGTTCAGTCTATGAAACTGACACCTGAAAAGGCTACCAACTGGCAGATGCGCTCACTTGAGAAATCAGGCTATAAGATTGTTGACCAGAAGGTTTACAAGATTGAGTTCTTCGATATGTACGGCAATGTTGTTAAAGACCTTGCAGGTCGTACCATTCGTGTCGACTTCAAGACACCTAAGGGTGCAGAGGGTCAGACAATTATAGGCTGTGCAACCGACAGAACCAAGGTTGCCGCATCCGATACTTACGAAGCGAACGGCTACTCATACGGTACCATTCCGTGGGATAAGGATAAGGACAATAAGGCTTGCCTTGGTGTTATCACCACATCCGATGACTCTTACTGGTCATCTATCGGCGAGCTTGAGGACTTCAGCGAAGGCGATATGAGCGATTTGGAAGAAGACCATGACGAGCAGTGGTACGAGTCAATTCACACCACTGACGATCTCTTCACCGTATCTGCTATCAACACTGTTTTCGAAACAGGTCTCAAGTTCAAGGCAACCGACATCTCGGCAAAAGCCACCGACAGTGCATATCAGGCTATCCTTGAGCAGGCTGACGGTAAGAAAGTTGCCGCATTCTACTCGCTGTCGCTTAAGAAGAACGGTGAAAACTTTGTCTTCGACGGCACAAACGCAGTAGAGGTTGCTATCAACATTACACCTGAAATGGCTGCCAAGTTTACCGATTTCGAAATTCGTCAGATTACCGCAGAGGGTATGGTTAATATCCCGTGGTCGATGTACGACGGTACAACTCTTACCGTTGAGCTTCAGAGCCTTGACGATATCGCAATCATCGGTACTGCCATCGACGGTTCTACAAGCATTGGCGAGGGTACAACAGGTACTTCGAACCCCGAAACAGGTGAAAAGAGAACCGCCACAGCAGGCGCACTTCTCCTTCTCATCGCCGCAGGCTTCGTTGTAACAATGAACATTCGCAAAGGCTTGCACGAAAAATAATTCTCACTTTTAATAATGTGGGTTCCGCCCGAAAGCATAACGCTTTCGGGCGTTTTTTTTGTTTTCGTTATTTGTTATTTTAACAGTGCTTTTTAGGCGTTTTTCATTTTTAATTTTTTTCAGTCCTTGTGCTTTCCGTCGGTTTTTGTTGTACTAATACACGGATTTCATCTTCATCAAATTGTAATAGCGGTGCCCTTATTTTTGTGCTTTGATTGCCGAAAGTAACGGTTTTGCCCCAAATTTCATAAAATAAAGCAGGCGGAAACGCCAAAATACTTAAAGGGGCGATTTTATGGGCAATTTAAACAGTGCGCCGCTGTTTTTTCTCGGCGCAAATTCGGGTATGGGGTTCGTTTCGCGTTTCGGCGAGTCGTATGACCCACAGGACGGCTGGCGCGCATTTATTATCAAGGGCGGCGCAGGTACGGGCAAATCAACCTTTATGAAACGAATTGCAAATTATTTTATAAAGCAGGGCGTTCGTTGTCACCTGTGTCCCTGCTCGTCTGACCCGTCATCACTTGACGGTGTAATTTTACCCGACATAAAGACGGTGATTTTGGACGGTACTGCACCGCATATAGTAGAGCCGCAGTTCGTCGGTTGCTGCGAAAATATTTTAAATTTCGGTTCGTTTTGGAACAGCGAAAAGCTGTTTGAAAGCCGCAAAGAAATCATCGTGCTTTCAAAACAAAATGCCGCATATCACAAGCAGGCGGCAAATTACATTTTTGCCGCCGCACTTTTAAAAAGCGAAACCGCAGCGCTTGCCGCAAGGCATACCGACACCGCAAGGGTTGAAAAATCGGCACTTAAAACCGCGAAAAGATTTATACCAAAAAACGGTAACGACGGCAGGCGGTGGGAAAGGTTTTTGGGCGCAGTTACCCCATCTGGCGCGGTGTTTTACAAAAAGACGGTCGAAA
>CAZIEH010000051.1:0-10909 GCA_964538695.1 uncultured Eubacterium sp.
GGTTACAATATGCGTAAACAGTATCAACCTCGTCACCGTCGACAAGTGCAAACTGAACCTGCGGCTTGTCGGTAGGTCTTAAAAGCTTGCGCTGGTTACCGTGCTTGGTCTGCAACGAAACCCACTCGATAAAATGCTCGGGCGACATAGGATGCTCGACATCGCCGACATTTACCGTAACTATATTGCCCTCTACGCTATATAACGGCACATGCTTTTCTTTCGCCGCGTCGACTGTATTTGCAACAAGCTCGTCCATAACCTCGCCGCAACAAACGACGGGTACGCCTGTTTCGTTGACTATGGCAATAATTTTGCCGCAATGCTTACAAATAAAAAATTTCTGTTCCATAAAAACATCTCCTTTAAGATGATTATGAGCCCGACGCCGATAACGCGCCTGCCACATTACTATTGTAACCTAAAATTACATATTATTCAAGTATATTTATTTCACCGTCGGCAAGCTTCAGTGACAGTGGCTTTTTACCGCTGTAAACCTCGCCGCGGTATATAAACCCATAGCTGCCGAATGCGCGAATAACCCTGTCCGCCTCTGCAACGGTCATACCGTCGGTTATCGTTCGGTCTGCATCTGTTGGCTCTTGCCAATATTCGCCGCCGTACTGCGCACGCGCATTTTCGAAATATTGCAAAAAATCGGGAATAAGCTTTTTTACAAGTCTGACAGCCGCCGCCTGCGATTTTTCGGTAAGCGTATCAAGCGTTTCGTCGGGCGACACGGCATAGCTTTCCTGCAAAAGAATATCGCCCTCGTCAAATTTTTTACCAAGCTTGTGTACAGTAACACCGCTTTCATTTAATTCGCGCAGTATGGTACAAGGGTATGGCCACGCACCGCGACCGATAGGCAACAGTGACGGGTGAACATTTACCCCCTTGAAATCGGCACGGTCAAGAATTGGAATTTTGTAGATATACCCTGCCGAAAATGCCAAATCACAGCCCTCGTCAAAATGGCGTGACAGCACCTCTTTTGTGATTTTTTCGGTTGAAAACGGTATTTCGCGTGACTCGGCAAGGTGCTTTACGCGCCGATTAAATTCGAAAAAATTGTCCGTTTCGTAGCTGTAAACGGCGCGCACAGTCACCTGTGGCATATTAAGCAGTGTTTCAAGAACATCTGCAAAAAGGTCATAACCGAAATAAACTATCTGCATTTTTCTTTCTCCGGTAGCTGTGACAAAATTATTGCGGCAAACATAACCACACAGCCGACTATTTCGGCGGCACTCATTTTTTCACCGAACATAACACCAGCAAGCACGGCAAATACCGATTCAAGACTCATTATCATAGAGGCAACTGTCGGCTCTGTTCCGCGTTGTGCGACAATTTGCAGTGTGTACGCAACACCGCTTGACATTATGCCGAGGTAAAGCAGTGGTATTGCCGCCTCGCCGATTGCTGCAAGAGAAAAGCTTTCGTTAAATACAAGTGCGGATATAAGTGAAAGTATACCGCAGACAAAAAACTGTATACAGGACATTTTTATGCACTCGACACGCGGGGAAAATCTGTCGATAACCAAAATGTGAACCGAAAAAACCACGGCACACGCCATTACCCAAATATCGCTTTTCTGCACCGAAAAGCCGCTTTTTAAATCCACACACAAAAGGTACAGACCGACCGCGGCGATTGCAACACTAAGCCACATTTTCGCTGTGACGCGCTTTTTTAAAAATATGCCGAACAACGGTACAAGTACAATATAAAGTGCGGTTATAAAGCCCGATTTGCCTGCGTTTGTACCCTCGGTAAGTCCGATTTGCTGAAATGCGGTTGCCGCAAAAAGTGCAGTACCGCAAAGCGCACCACCGACAAAAAGGTCTTTTTTTTGCGGATTTGCAACAGTTGGCTGTGGAGCCTTTTTACCCATAATGCCGATAATGGGGAGCAGTACTACGCCACCCAAAAATGAACGCAGTGAAGTGAATAAAAACGGCTCAACACTATCCGAGCCGTTTTTTTGCGCAACAAACGCAACGCCCCAAATAAAAGCGGTACAAAGCAACAACAGCGGATTTAAAAGCTTTTTGAAATTCATAGACATAACCTCGTAAAGTAAAAAAAGAAACCGATTATTTTAAAAACCGACACCGCAAAAGCGGCATCGGTCAATAAGCTTTAAAGGACACAGCTTAAAAAGTCTTTTGTACGCTGTGTTTGCGGATTTGTAAATATCTGCTCGGGCGTGCCCTCCTCGACGATAACGCCGTCGCTCATAAAAATCACACGGTCGGCAACATCGCGTGCAAAGCCCATTTCGTGCGTAACGACAGCCATTGTCATACCACCCTCTGCAAGGCTTTTCATAACATTCAAAACCTCGCCGACCATTTCGGGGTCAAGTGCAGATGTAGGCTCGTCAAACAGCATAATATCAGGGTTCATACACAGTGCGCGCGCAATTGCAACACGCTGTTTTTGACCGCCCGAAAGCTGTGACGGATATGCGTTTACCTTTTCTTCAAGACCGACGCGGCGCAACATATGCATTGCGCGCTCCTTAGCCTCGGATTTGGTGCATTTTTTAAGGTCGACGGGAGCAAGCATAAGGTTGTGCAACACATCAAGATTATTAAACAAATTGAAATGCTGAAAAACCATACCTACATTTTCACGCATTTTGTTGATATTTGTCGACTTGTTGGAAATATTGTAGCCGTCGACAATAACCTCGCCCGAGGTTATATCCTCAAGGCGGTTCATACAACGCAAAAAGGTTGATTTACCGCTACCCGACGGGCCGATAATAACAACAACCTCGCCCTCGTAAACATCAAGGTCAATACCGTTAAGCACCTTGTTGTGACCGAAGCTTTTGGTTAAAGAGCTGACATGAATCTTAACATTATCTTTATTGATTGCCAACATTAAGTCTCCTTTCCAAACGCTTTGCGAGTACCGAAAGCAGAGTTATTACAATAAGGTACATAACAGCCGAAATTGCCCAAGCCTCAAAAATCTTAAACTCCTGTGCAACAACATTCTTGGTGCTGTTGACAAGCTCGGGGAAGCCGATAACCGAAAGAATTGAGGTATCTTTAAGTGTTATGATAAACTGGTTAATAATGCTTGGTATCATAGTCTTTATAGCCTGCGGCAGAACAACGCGCAACATTGCACGCCAATAAGGCAAGCCAAGGCTTCTTGCCGCCTCCATTTGACCCTTATCGACCGACTGTATACCGGCACGAATAATCTCTGCCATATATGCACCGCAGTTGAGCGCAAGACAGATTGTACCCGCAGTAAGCGCGGTAAGCTGAATATCAACGCCCAAAAAGCTTTTTGTGAAGTTGGGCACACCGAAGAACACGAAGTATGCCAAAACTATCATCGGCACGCCGCGAATGGCATAAATGAAAACGGTTGAAACGGCATTGCAGATTTTGCTTTTAAGCACGCTCAACATTCCGAAAATAAGACCTATAATGCAAGCAAAGAACAATCCGCATAAAGCAAGCAGTAATGTCTGCCCCATAGCGGTAAGCAAAAGCCTGCCGTAGTCAGTGATTATCGATAACACGATATTCCTCCTAAAACAGAAAAGTGCGGAACACTTTTTACGGTGTTCCGCCGTAGTTTAACTTGTGAAAGCTTAGCCGAGGTATTTTGCGATAATTTTGTCATACTCGCCGTTTGCCTTAATATTGGCAAGACCCTTGTTGAACATATCGACAAACTCCTGCTTGCTGTTGTCAAAAATAGCAAGACCGTAGGGCGCACCGTCATTCTCGGTACCTTCAACAATTTTCATTGCAAGGTCGCCGTCTTTAATCGAAGATGCCATAATGGGGGTATCCTCGAAACAAGCGACAGCCTGACCGCCCTGAACAGCCTGATACATTGTGGGCGAATCCTCGAAATAAGAAAGCTTTAAGTTGTATTCGTCTTTAAGGCTTTCTGCATAAGCTGCACCCTGTGTACCTGTCTTAACGGCAATGTTCTTGCCCTTAACATCGTTAAACGATTTAATGTTGCTTTCCTTGGCAACTGCCATAGACTGTGTTGCGGTGTAGTAACCGTCCGAGAAGGTCCAACCGCTGTTCTTTCTTTCGTCTGTAATAGATGCACCTGCAATCATAGCATCAGCCTGATTTGATTTACAGGCGGCAATTGCGGCATCCCAACCAAGGCTTTTCAGCTCGTACTCGAATTTCTGGTCCTTAGCGACAGCGGCAAGAATGTCAACATCAATGCCGACGAAATCGCCGTTTTTATCGGTATACTCGAAAGGCTTAAAAACCGTATCGGTAGCGATTACCCATTTTTTCGCATCGCTCTTGTTGCCGCAACCGGCAAAGCAAACTGCGGCGGTGATGACCGCCAAAACCAATGAAAGTATCTTTTTCATAGTTCTAACCTCCGTTTAAACATTAAATAACTTGTTAATATTATAAACGAAACCGCCCGATTTGTCAAATAAAACGGTCAATTACTTTTAAAAAACATATTTTTATATGCCGCCGCTTAATATAATAAAGTAATGCACCGTCAGTCGCTTTCCCACATACGAAAGCCGCCGTATCTCAATACCCTGCCGACGCGCTCACGCGCCGCTTTAAGACTGCGCGACACACTTGATTTGTTTACACCGCGCTTTCGTGCCATCTCGGTGATGGTTGTGTTGCCGTTGTAATATTCGTACACAAGCTCGCGTTGAAGAGGTGTAAGCTCGGTTTCAACAACCGCCTTTACCACAGCCTTAACATTTTCCGAAAAGTGAACGCCGCCGCCTGTACCGTATCCGTCGGCAAGCCAAGGTGCCGTATCGCCGAATAAATCAAGACTTATTCTGTTAGGCTTCATTTTGTGCCTCCTTATTTTTACCGATTTCCGCCGCAGTGCCGTCGGCGTATTCAAGCAATTGTTTTGCCGAATAGCGGCAGTTAAGTGCATCTTCGTATAACGAGCGTATCCGTTTATTAAGCTTTCGGCGCTTTTCGGGTGAAAGGCTTTCTGCCGCTGTTTTCAGCTCTTTTACCTTTAAAAGCAACGCATCTGCCGTTCGGTAATACTCCATTCCCAATTCCTGCAAAGTCATACAAATCTGCCTCCGTAATTTTGTTAATTTTCTTCACCTTTCGGTTAATTTAATAATATCACACGAAATGTGTAGAGTCAATGCCTAAATGCTCATTCATTGCAATGTTTGTGAAAGGTATACAATACATATTGACAATATTTGTAACAATTACCTATTGAATTAACACGAAATGTGTGGTATAATATCCTGCGGATAGGTGGTTAGAACAAATTTCGGATAAAGTATTTGTTGTATTACACAACATTAAAATAAAAGCTCGGGTAAAGAAAATGAGGGAATACTTATGGGCGATTTTTCAAAAAAGCTTAAACAGTTACGAAAAAATGCAGGGCACACACAGGCGGCGGCGGCGGCGTTGCTGAAAATATCACCGAGTGCTGTCGGTATGTACGAGCAAGGCAGGCGCGAGCCGGATTTTGAAACGGTACAGCGTATTTGCGACTTGTACGGTGTTACCCCAAACTATCTTGTAAGCGACAGCGACGAGCTTGCGCGGCTTGAGGTCGGCGATTTAATTGCCGAGCTGCGTCGGCGTATTAAAACCGCAGAGGGTGTCACCTTTGACGGTGCGGTTTTAAGCGATGAGGATGCCGAAAAGGTTTTCGATGCAATGCTTCTCGCCGCAAAGCTGACATTGGAACATCGCTCTGAAAAGGAGCAATAACCAAAATGCAAACCGACCTTTTTCTGTTTGTAAAGGATATCGTTACGAGGTTCGGAAGTTATGACCCATATATTCTGTGTCGAGAGAACGATATTGCAATCGGGTATACAGGTCTACCGAAACAAATTCGCGGTTTTTCACTTGCATTGCAGGGTGGTAAAGCAATAATGCTTAACAACGCTTTAGATGCCGACACGCAGGCTACCACAGTCGCACGCTTGCTTGCGCACTGCTTGTTGCACGGCGACAGGGCGTATTTCGAAAGTAATGCCGAAAGCGCAGAAAATGGAGAAGAAGCTGAGGCAGTGCAGTTTGCCTCTATTTTACTTACAAAACGCGAATGAATTTATAAGAACAAGGCAGTCACCGCGGTGACTGCCCTTAAGCTTTTTCTATACCTTTATTACAAGTAATTTTTTAATTTCAACGGGTTCGAAACGCAAATTGCCGCCTGCGAAGCTTAATTTTTCCGTTTCATCAATTCAGCGCAATATCCTCATCAAACATCTGCCTGACACTGTTTTTAAGTCCCGAATTTTGCGGCTGTGACAGGTCGGCATCGTTTTTCAGCAATTCCTTTGCCGCCTCGCCCGCAGCCGAAAGAATATCCATATTACAGGAAATATCCGCAATTTTAAACTGCGGCAAGCCATGCTGACGGTTGCCGAGAAAATCGCCCGGACCGCGCAGTCGCAAATCCTCGCTTGCTATTTTAAAGCCATCGGTGCTGTTTTTAAGTACACTCAGTCGCTCTACCGTTTCGGGATTTTGCGCATCCGACACCAAAATACAGCTTGACTGTGCCGAGCCTCTGCCTACCCTGCCGCGTAGCTGATGAAGCTGTGAAAGTCCAAACCTTTCGGCATTTTCGATAACCATTACCGTGGCATTCGGTACATCAACGCCTACCTCTACAACCGTTGTGGTTACAAGCAGTTGTATTTCACCGTCGGCGAAGGCACGCATAACCGCCTCTTTCTCCTGCGGCTTTTGCTTGCCGTGCAAAAGACCTATGCAGTAGTAGGCAAACGCACCGTCGCGCAAAATTTCATAATACTGCTTTGCAGGCACAATGTTCATTTCGCCCTCCTCTACCAATGGGCAAACGATATACGCCTGCTGACCGACATCAAGGTGCTTTTTAATAAAGCCGTAAATGCCGTCGCGCTTTTTTTGGGGCGCGATGTATGTTTTTATAGGCAGTCTGCCGCGCGGCAGTGCCGACATAATGCTTATATCAAGGTCGCCATACATAATAAGCGCAAGTGTGCGCGGTATCGGTGTTGCCGACATAACAAGCAGGTGCGGTGCCTCGCCCTTTTTTGCAAGTCGCGCGCGTTGCGCAACGCCGAATCGGTGCTGTTCATCGGTAACAACAAGCGAAAGCGAGCAAAAGCTTGTAGTGCTTTGCAAAAGTGCTTGTGTACCTATTACTATTTTTGTTTCGCCGCTTTTCAGCCGCTGTTTAATTTTTTCTTTTTCGCTTTTTTTAACGGCGCCGATAAGCAGCTCTACACCTATACCGCTGTCGGCAAAAAATGAGGAAAGCGTCTTAAAATGCTGTTCTGCCAAAATTTCGGTTGGTGCCATCATAGCGCACTGTCTGCCGCATTTTGCGACAGTGTACATTAGCGCCGCCGCAACTGCGGTTTTGCCCGAGCCGACATCACCCTCGACAAGGCGGTTCATCTGCTTGCCGCTTTGCATATCGCGAATACAGTCGTTTATTGCCGTGTTTTGCGACTCGGTAAGTGAAAACGGCAATATTTTTTTAAAATCCTCGACAAAATCACATTCCGGCAATGCCCACGACGGTGTTTTCGTATTCACATTGCGTTTTAAAGCAATGCCGAGGCGAAACATCAACAGCTCCTCGAAAACAAGTCGATAGCGCGCAACTGCAAGGCTCTTTTTGTCTGTCGGAAAATGAATATTGTTTAAAGCAAACGAAAGGTCGCACAGCTTATACCGCTTTTTAAGCGTTTCTGGCAAGGTATCGTCGGGAATATGCGACAGAGCGCCGCGCATTGCCGAGCGAACATTGCTTTGAAACATACCTGCGGTAAGCGGATAGATAGGTACAATTCCTGTATCCACGGGCAGAATTTCGGGCGATGACATTTCGCGCACCGCGCCGTTTTTGGTAAGCTTGCCGTAAAAAATATATGTTTCGCCGACCTTTATTTTTTGCGCCGCGAATTTGTTGTTAAAAAGCGTTACCTGCAAATATGCGCTGTCGTCGGTTGCACCGAAGCGGTAAATTGTCATATTACCGCGTATGCGTTGCTCGTCCACACCCGTTACAACGCGGCATTTAACCGAAAGCGGGGTTTCGGCAGGCGCAGAATACAGCTCTACCGTGTTGCCGTAATCGCGCCATTCACGCGGATAAAAATGCAAAAGGGCGTCGACGGTCTCAACGCCAAGCTTTTTAAAAAGCTTGGCGCGTTTTTCGCCCACACCCTTTAGGTATTGAATATTTAGTGATGCCATTTTAGGCACCTCCGACCTTATTCTACGGAAATAATGAAGTAATAAACGGGCTGACCGCCGTTTACCAATGTTACCTCTACATCGCCGCCGAGCTTTTGCGACAGTGCGGCATTTATCTGCTCTGCCTTTTCGTCGCTTACATCCTCGCCGTAAATCAAAGTAACATACATAGAGTCTTTCTTAATTAAAGATTTTGTAAGCTTTACAACGGTTTTTTCAAGCTCTGTATCGGTAAATGTGATTTTACCGTTTGCCATTGCCAACAGCTCGCCCTTTTTGATCGGCTTGCCGTCGAACTCGCTGTCGCGTGCGGCATAGGTTATTTGACCAGTGCCGACTCTTTCATATGCGCGGCGCATTTCTATGGCATTTTGCTCATAATCGCTGTCGGGGTCAAATGCAAGCATTGCCGATATACCCTGCGGCACGGTGCGTGTTTGCAAAACTATAACGCGACGGGTGGCAAGCGGAACCGCCTGCTCTGCCGCCATAATGATATTCTTGTTATTCGGCAAAACGAAAACCGTTTCGGCAGGTGTAAGCTCAATCGCCTTTAAAATATCGTCTGTCGACGGGTTCATAGTCTGACCGCCGCTTACAACCGTGCTTGCACCGATTTCAAGGAACAGCTCTTCAAGGCCTTTACCTGCCGAAACCGCAACAAAGCCGAATGGCTCGGTCTGCGGTGCGGGGGTATAAACCTCTGTCTTTTCAAGGTTCTTTGTAGGCTTGGGTTCCTTTGCATCGTGCTTTGCGCGCTCGTGCTGGTCACGCATATTTTCTATTTTCATATTGATAAGCTGACCAAAGGTCAAACCCTTTTCAAATGCGTTGCCCGGGTGATCGGTATGAACATGAACCTTTATTATTTCTTCGTCATCGACAACAACAACGCAGTCGCCTATTGTTTCAAGATAACCGCGAAGCTCCGACGGGTCACTGTCGGTAGAGTTGCGCTTGACAATAAACTCGGTACAATAGGTGAAGGTAATTTCACCGTCATACTCGCCCGCGGCGTTAAAGCCCTCGCTTTTTTCTGCCGTCTGCTGTGTGTCGGCGGTGGTGCTTTCTATAATTTTACCGCCTGTCAAAACGGTATACATACCCTCTAAAATAACCACAAGACCCTTGCCGCCTGCGTCTACAACGCCTGCTTTTTTAAGCACGGGCAGCATTTCTGGTGTTTGGTCAAGAGCCTGCTTTGCCCCTTCAAGAGCTGCGGCAAAAGTTTCTATTTCGTCTTTGTTGTCATCAGCCGCCTGTCGCGCCGCCTCTGCGGCAAGGCGAACAACGGTAAGTATAGTACCCTCGGTAGGCTTCATAACAGCCTTGTATGCCGACTCTGTACCCATTTCAAACGCGGCGGCAACATTTTCGCCGTTCGCGGTTTCGGCACCCTTAAAGCCGTTTGCAAAGCCACGGAAAATAAGCGAAAGAATAACGCCCGAGTTACCGCGTGCGCCGCGCAACAGTGCCGATGCAACCGTTGCGGCGACCTCGCCTACGGTGCTGTCGTTATGCTTTGCAACCTCTTTTGCGGCGTTGGCAATGGTCATAGACATATTTGTGCCTGTGTCACCGTCTGGAACGGGGAAAACATTAAGCTCATCAACCGCGGTACGCTGGTTGGAAATATTATTTGCGGCGGATATTACCGCGTCACGCAACATATTACCGTTAAACAAAATCAAAACACTCCTTTATTCGGTCACAATGCCGTCGACACGGACAGTAACCTTTGACACATCAATACCTGTGGCTTGTTTCACGGTGTACTCTACCGCCTCTGTAATGCTGTTTGCAATGGTATTGATATTTATACCGTAAATTACCGCAATGTGCAAATCTACGGTAACTGTGTTTATATCACCGCTGACATTTATACCGCTGTCAATATAGTTTTTGCCGGTGAACAGCTTGAAAAATCGCTGTTTGCGACTCGGCACCATTTCGACAACACCGTAACAGCTTTGAACCGCGTTGCCGATAAGCTTTGAAAGATACTCGTTAGAAAAGCAAACCGAACCGAGCATAGTTTCGTAAGAAATCATATTTAAAATCCCCCTTGTTGATATTTTACTGTTTTATACTGCCGTAAACATCGCCTGCCGACGGTGAGCTGACGGCGATACCGTCGCCGAAGCTTACAATTCCCGTTCGCCAGCACACGGGTATTACGGGCATTTCGCTGTTAAATGCATCTGCAATTTGCAAAAGCTCTGCCTTACCCGAATAAAAATCCTTAACCGCCGCGGCTGTACTGCCCGCGTAATCCTTTTTATCCTCATCGGCTTTCGATGCCGTGTCCTTTGCGGCAGATGCCGTATCGGACATAAAGGAGTCGGATTTTACGGCTTTGGGCAATTTTTTGTAGTATATGCCGTAGGCGGCACTGCCGCCCTTGGTTACAATTTCGGAAATATCCATATTATTGCCGAGCTTTACCTCTGCTAAATACATATCGAAATAACCGTTTTTAAGTGCGGATTTATATTCGCCCCAATCAAGCTCCTCAAGCTTTACGGCGATACCTGCCGAATTAAGCTGTGTCTTAATAAGTTTTGCCGCGCCGCACCGCCACTCGTTACCGTTATAGCAAACAAGCTTTAGTGTCAGTCGCTCGTTTTGCGAATTTACGAAATAGCCCTTGCTATCTTTCTTATTATATCCTATCT
>CAZIEH010000052.1:0-10860 GCA_964538695.1 uncultured Eubacterium sp.
GCACACTGCACCGTACAAATATCCGCGAATTGTGGTTTTCCGCGACGAGTTGCCGAAAACCGCAAGCGGAAAGGTACAGCGCAACAAGCTTTAATTATAAGAAAGGGGATACGGTATGGAGAATAAGCGAATAACGATTTTTTCGGGGCATTACGGTAGCGGCAAAACAAATATTGCCGTAAATTATGCGCTTGATATTGCAAATTCAGGCAGAAAAGTTGCGGTCGCCGACCTTGATATCGTAAACCCCTATTTCCGCACAAAAGACAGCGAGCAGCTGTTGAATGACTCGGGAATAAAGCTTATTTGTTCGGAATATGCGAATACAAATGTCGATATTCCGGCGTTACCGCAGGAGATGTACTGCATCACCGACGATACCTCTACCGATTTTGTGCTTGATGTCGGTGGTGACGAGCGCGGCGCGCTTGCACTCGGCAGGCTTGTGCCCTCAATTAAGGCAGAGGACAACTACCGAATGATTTTTGTTGTAAATTTCTTTCGTCCGCTTACAGCCGATGCACATTCTGCTATTGAGGTAATGCGTGAGATTGAGGCGGCTTGTAATCTGAAATTCTCGGCGATAATCAATAATTCAAACCTCGGTGCCGCAACCACAGTTGATGATGTTGCGTCAACTGCCGAAAAAGCAAAGCAGTTATCCGATATCACGGCACTACCGCTGCTTTACACAACGGTTGGCCAAGGTATTTACGACGATTTTTCGCGAGTTTGCGATAATTCATATAAACTAACATTGCAAAAACGCTTTTAAAGGAGTAATTTATATGGCAAATTTAACTTTTAAGACAGACAAATGTAAGGGCTGTGGACTTTGCGTTGATGTTTGCCCCAAGGGTGTCTTGGCACTTGCGGCGGACAAAATCAATGTAAAGGGTCATCATCCCGTCGAGGCTGTTAAGCCCGAGCTTTGCATTGGTTGCGCATTTTGTGCCACCATGTGCCCCGATTGCATTATTAAAGTCGAACGATAATTGGAAAGGATTGATAAATCGTGTCTGAAAAGGTATTGATGAAGGGTAACGAGGCAATAGCCGAGGCGGCTATTCGCGCAGGCTGTCGCCACTACTTCGGTTACCCGATTACACCGCAAACCGAAGTTGCCGCATATATGGCAAAGCGTATGCCGAAAATCGGCGGTACATTCTTGCAGGCGGAAAGTGAGGTTGCGGCTATAAATATGGTATACGGTGTTGCCGCAACGGGTAAACGCGTTATGACCTCCTCCTCAAGTCCGGGTATCTCGCTTAAAGGTGAGGGTATTTCCTACCTTGCAGGTGCAGACCTTCCTGCGCTTATTGTTAATGTTCAGCGTGGCGGTCCCGGTCTCGGCGGTATTCAGCCCTCGCAATCCGACTATTTCCAGGCTACAAAGGGCGGCGCACACGGCGACTTTCATATGATTGTTTTGGCACCTGCCTCTGTACAGGAAATGGCAGAGCTTACCGTTAAGGGATTTGAGCTTGCCGACAAGTACAGAATGACATCTATGATACTTGCCGACGGTACTATGGGACAGATGATGGAACCGGTTTCTCTTGATTTTGATTTTGCCGAAAATGTCGAAAAGCCTTGGGCAACCACAGGTACAAAATGCGAAAGAGAGCATAATATTATAAACTCGCTTTATCTTAAACCCGAGGAATTGGAAAAAACCAATTTCGAGCGTTACGAGCGTTATAAATATATTTGCGAAAACGAGGCAATGTACGAGGAATATATGACCGAGGATGCCGAAATATGCGTTGTTGCATTCGGTATTGCCGCCCGTGTTGCTAAAAATGCGATTAACGAGGCACGCAGTAACGGTGTTAAGGTCGGTCTTATTCGCCCGATTACACTGTGGCCTTTCCCCGAAAAGCCGCTTGCCGAAATTGCCGACCGTGTTAAAGGCTTTATTTCGGTAGAGCTTTCTATGGGTCAAATGATTGAAGATGTTAAGCTTGCAACCGGCTGTAAAAAGCCCGTTACCCTGTGCAATCGCGCAGGCGGTATGATTCCGTCGCCAGAGCAGGTGCTTAACTCAATTTACGATATGAATAAAGGAGGTGCCGAGTAATGGTTGTTTTCGATAAACCCAATGCACTTACAGATGTTCCTATGCATTATTGCCCCGGCTGTACACACGGTATTGTTCACCGTCTTGTTGCCGAAACTATTGACGAACTCGGTATAGAGGGCAGAACCATCGGTATTGCGCCGGTCGGTTGTTCGGTTATGGCTTATGACTATTTTGCTTGCGATATGATAGAGGCGGCTCACGGTAGAGCCCCCGCTGTTGCAACAGGCGTTAAACGCAGTGACCCCGAAAATATTGTATTTACATATCAGGGTGACGGTGACTTGGCATCTATCGGTATGGCTGAAACCGTACACTCGGCGGCAAGAAATGAGAATATTACAGTTATATTTATAAATAATGCTATTTACGGTATGACCGGTGGTCAGATGGCACCGACATCCTTGCCCGGTCAGATAACACAAACCTCGCCCTACGGTCGTGATGTAAACCATTGCGGTTTCCCCATAAAGGTTTGCGAAATGCTTTCTCAGCTTGACGGTCCCGAATATATCGAGCGCGTTGCCGTAAACAATGTTAAAAATGTAAAAGCGGCGAAAAAGGCAATAAAAAAGGCATTTACAAATCAGGTAGAGGGCAAGGGTTTCTCGCTTGTCGAGGTTATTTCAAGCTGTCCGACAAACTGGGGTCTTACACCGCAAAAGGCTTTAGAGTGGATTGACGAAAAAATGATACCGTACTATCCTCTTGGAGTATATAAGGATAGGTCTAACGCTGTTGAAACGGAGGAGAAGTAATGAATACCACACAATATTTATTCGCAGGTTTCGGCGGTCAGGGCATACTTTTTTCGGGTAAATTTTTGGCTTATAAGG
The DNA here is from genome assembly GCA_964538695.1 of uncultured Eubacterium sp. GTDB lineage: Bacteria > Bacillota > Clostridia > Oscillospirales > Acutalibacteraceae > UMGS1532. The sequence goes on from CAZIEH010000052.1 coordinate 2,917, forward strand.
GTCTTAATGACGAAAAGAATGTAAGCTGGTTGCCGTCATACGGTCCCGAAATGCGCGGCGGTACAGCAAGTTGCAGTGTTATTATAAGTGACACACCCGTCGGCTCTCCCATTGTTTCAAGCCCCGATGTACTTATTGCAATGAATCTGCCTTCGCTTGATAAATACGAGGACAGTGTTACAAGCGGCGGTATGATTTTTGTCGACTCAACCTTGGTTGAACGCGAGGTTAAGCGTACCGATGTCAAGGTTTTCAGAATACCTGCAACCCGTCTTGCAGAGGAAAACGGCATTAAAAAGCTTGCCAATATGATTATTATGGGCAGTGTTTTACAAAAAACAGGCGAATTTGCCGATGAAGATAAGGTAAGAGCCGCGCTTGAAAAGGTAATTTCAGCCAAACACGCAGATATGCTTGATGTTAATATGAATGCACTTAAAATAGGCAAAGATTTTGAGTAAGAGGTGCTTAAAATGAATATTTCAATTACAAAAACTACCAATCCGTCAAATAAACCCGATTCATCAAAGCTCGGCTTCGGTAAATTCTTTACCGACCATATGTTCGTTATGGATTATGCCGACGGCAAGTGGGGCAATGCTCGCATTGTGCCTTTCGGTAATCTTTCAATTCACCCTGCATCTACGGTTTTGCATTACGGTGCTGAAATTTTCGAGGGTCTTAAAGCGTATCGCCGTGCCGATGGCAAGGTTCAGCTTTTCAGACCTATGGAAAATATCCGCCGTCTTAACCGTTCGGCAGAGCGTATGTGCTTGCCCACAATTCCCGAGGATGATGCTTTCGAGGCTTTAACAACACTTATCGAGCTTGAGCAGGATTGGGTTCCGTCGGAAACGGGCACATCTCTTTACATTCGTCCGTTTATGTTCGGTAACGACGAAACACTCGGTGTACATTCGGTTAAAAACGCAACCTTCGTTATAATTCTTTCACCTGTCGGAAGCTACTATGCCGAGGGTATCAACCCCGTTAAAATTATGATTGAGGATAACGATGTTCGTGCTGTTCGCGGCGGTACCGGCGAGGCAAAATGCGGCGGTAACTATGCCGCAAGCAGTCGTGCAGGCGAAAGAGCTGAAAAGCTCGGCTATTCGCAGGTTCTTTGGCTTGATGGTGTTGAGCGTAAGTATATTGAAGAAGTCGGCGCGATGAATGTTATGTTCAAAATAAACGGCGTTATCGTTACACCTATGCTTGCAGGCTCAATTCTTCCCGGTATTACAAGAAAGTCGTGTATTGAACTGCTCCGTGGCGAGGGTTATACTGTTGAGGAGCGTCTTTTGAGCGTCGATGAGCTTGCAGATGCCCTTGAAAACGGCACTCTTGAAGAGGCTTGGGGCTGTGGCACCGCCGCTGTTGTTTCACCTATCGGCGAGCTTGCTTACAAAGGTAAAAAGTACACTGTAAACGGTGGCAAAATAGGCGAGGTTACACAGCATTTGTATGATACCCTTACTGGTATTCAGTGGGGTAATAAGCCCGATACTCACGGCTGGTGCTGTGAAATAAAATAATGCTTGACAACGCAATTTAATTGTGTTATAATGCTTGCATTGAATGATTAGATACATTGACGGTATTTTATGTTTGCAGGTTGTGTTCTTCAGAGAGTCGGGTTGCTGTAAGCCGATGTTCACACGCAGATATTTCTCATACCCGAGTACGGTTTCCGAAATTTTCAGTAAGAAACTGCGGTTTGCCCCGTTACCGTGGCACAAGACTTGATAGAGTCTTGATAAGTGGTCGCAACTGCGACAATTAGGGTGGTACCGCGAATGTTTGTTCGTCCCTAAGACCTTCGGGTCTTAGGGACTTTTTATTTTTTATAAAGGATGATGTGTTATGAAAAAAATCTCAATTGCCGACGCAACATTGGTTGGCTTGGCAGAACAATTAAGCTTTAAAGAGAAAATTGAAATTGCTCGCCAGCTTGACCGACTACAACCCGATGTTATTGAGCTACCGGCTGTTAAAAATGTTACGGCGGATACACTTTTTATACGCACAGTTTCTGCCTTTATAAAAAACAGTACCGTTTCGGTATGTGCAGGTCTTGATGTTGACGAGGTTACCGCGGCTTTAGGTGCGGTTTCGTCGGCAAAAAAATCGATAATTCGCATTACCGTTCCCGTTTCATCGGTCAAAATGGAATATGTAAGCCATATGAAGCCTAACAAAATGTTGGAAAAAGCACAAGAGGTTTTCGCTTTTGTTGCAAAGCAGGACTGCGATTGCGAGTTGTACGCAGTTGATGCAACGCGTGCCGATACCGCTTTCTTAAAACAGCTTGTCGATATTGCCGCACAAAACGGAATAAGCAAAATTACACTTTGCAATGACGAGGGTAAGCTCTTGCCCGACGAATTTGCCGATTATGTTAAAAACATCATCGCTGAAATTCCGATACTCGGTGAAGTAAAGCTCGGCTTTGTTTGCCGCAGTGCAAATCAGCTTTCCGTTTCAAATGCACTGTCCGCAATTAAAAATGGCTGTGATGAAATTAAAGCTTCCTGTGTTGCGTGTGAATTGCCGCAGACAGAAATTCTTGCGGGTATTCTTAACACCGACGGTGACAGAATGGGTGTCTGCTGTGATATCAACTATAACGAGCTGCAACGCATAACAAATCAAATTAACAAAATCGTTGGCTTTGTAAACGGCGATAAAGTCGCAACAGCTGCCAAAATCGACGACACTGCACCGCTTACATCTGGCGCATCCTTGCAAACGGTAAGAAGTGCCGTAACCGCACTTGGTTATGACCTTTCAGAAGATGATTATAAAAAGGTTTATGACGAGTTCAACCGTGTTGCCTGCAACAAAAAGATTACTTCACGCGAGCTTGAGGCGATTATCGCAGGTGTTGCAATGCAGGTTCCGCCCACATATAAATTGGTGAGCTATGTTGTAAATAACGGCAATATTTTACCTGCATCGGCACAAATAAAGCTGCTTAAAAACGACCGTGAGTTGTTCGGAATTTCGACAGGCGACGGCCCCGTTGATGCCGCATTTAAGACTTTAGAGCAGATTATAGAGCGCCATTTCGAGCTTGACGACTTTCAAATTCAGGCTGTTACAGAGGGCAGAGAGGCGCTTGGTTCGGCACTTGTTAAGTTAAAGCACGGCGGTAAGCTGTATTCTGGTAACGGCATTTCAACCGATATTATAGGTTCATCAATCAGCGCGTTTATAAACGCAGTCAACAAGATAGTATACGAGGAGGCATTAAGATGAAACTTTCATTTTCAACTAAGGGCTGGCATAACAAGAGTTTCGACGAATTTTGCATTTTAGCAAAGGATATGCGCTTTAAGGGCATAGAGCTACACAATGTAAACAACCGTCTTTTTACCGAAAATAACAGTGTTTTCGACGATTTTTCCGCATCGGCTACCCTAAGAAAGCTTTATGAAATGAATTTGCAAATTCCTTGTATAGATTGCATAACCGATTTCGGTAGCGAGGATAGCGGTGATGATGCCAATGCAGAGCTGATGGAGTGCATGCGTGTTTGCGAAAATTTGCACATTCCGTACATTCGTCTGCATACCAAATGCACGGCAGATGAGTGTGACAGGGTTCGCGAATTTTTGAAAAATGCGTTGCCCTTTGCCGAGCGCGCAGGCGTAACACTGCTTATCGAAACAAGCGGTATGTTTGCCGACACAGCCGTTTTGCGTGATATTTTAGAGGATTTTGCAAGTGACAATCTTGCCGCGCTGTGGGATGTTCACTCAACCTGCTTTACCGTCGGCGAGCAAGCCGAGGTGACTGTTAAAAACCTTGGAGTATACATTAAACATATTCATATTAAGGATGCCGTAAAATGCGGCGACGAAACCAAATTCTGCCTTATCGGTGAGGGTGAGTTGCCGATTTCGGAAATAATGCTTGCACTGCGTTCGGTTAATTACAATGGCTTTATTTCGCTTGAATGGTCACCTGAATGGTTTGCCGAGCTTGACGATATTGAAATTATACTTTCGCAGTTTGAAAGCTATATGAGTCAGTTCAGCGACACTTCAAAATCCGAAAGCACACTTTATTACAACCGTGCGCATACGGGTAAATTTGTTTGGAAAAAGGATTTGCTTATTGACTGCACCTTCCCGCAAGTTCTTGACAGAATGGTTAAAGAGTTCCCCGATAAGCTTGCCTTTAAATACACCACACTTGATTACACAAGAACATATTACGAGTTTCGCAATGATGTAGATACCTTTGCACGCTCGCTTATAGCACTCGGTGTGCGCCCGGGTCATCACATCGCCGTTTGGGCAACCAATGTGCCGCAGTGGTACATTGCATTTTGGGCGGCTACAAAAATCGGCGCGGTGCTTGTTACAATGAACACGGCGTATAAAATTCACGAGGCTGAATATTTGCTTAAACAATCGGATACGCATACACTTATTATGGTTGACGGTTTCCGTGACTCCAACTATTCCGAAACAATTGCCGAGCTTTGCCCAGAGCTTGCAAATACCCCTGCTGGTTCACAGCTCCACAGCAAGCGTTTGCCTGTTTTGCGTAATGTTATTACGGTTGGATTTTCGCAAAAGGGTTGCATAACTTGGGAAGAGGCAATTGCAAGAAGTGAAACCGTGCCTTTAAGCGAGGTTTACAAATATGCAGAAAATGTTGACTGCGATGCGGTTTGCAATATGCAATACACCTCGGGTACAACAGGTTTTCCGAAAGGCGTTATGCTTACACATTACAATGTTGTAAACAACGGCAAATGCATCGGCGACAGAATGGATTTATCAACTGCCGACAGAATGATGATACAGGTGCCGATGTTCCACTGCTTTGGTATGGTACTTGCAATGACGGCGGCTATGACCCACGGTGCAACTCTTTATCCGTTGCCGTATTATGCCCCGAAGCCTGCGCTTGCCTGCATCAATTCCGAGCGTATTACGGCTTTCCACGGCGTTCCGACGATGTTTATTTCATTGCTTGAACACGAGGATTTTGCAAAAACCGATTTTTCATATATGCGCACGGGCATTATGGCAGGCAGTCCTTGTCCCATTTCGGTTATGCAAGATGTTGTTGACAAGATGAATATGAAAGAAATAACCATAGTTTACGGTCAAACCGAGTCTTCTCCCGGTTGTACCATGAGCTCTACCGATGACCCGATTGAGGTACGAGTCAGCACTGTCGGCAGAGCGTTACCCGAAATTGAGTGTCGCATTGTTGACCCCGAAACAGGTGAGGATTGCCCCGACAATGTTACGGGCGAGTTTGTGGCGCGCGGATACAATATAATGAAGGGCTATTACAAAATGCCGAAAGCAACTGCCGCCGCTATCGATGCTGACGGTTGGTTGCACACAGGCGACCTTGCTTGTCGCACACCGGAGGGTAACTACCGCATTACTGGCAGGCTGAAGGATATGATTATCCGCGGCGGTGAAAATATTTATCCCAAGGAAATTGAGGAATTTATCTATACTAACCCAAAGGTTAAGGATGTTCAGGTTATCGGCGTTCCCGACGAGCAGTACGGCGAAGAGATTATGGCTTGCGTAATACTGAAAGACGGTGAAACAATGACCGAGCAGGAAATGAAGGATTATGTAAATTCGCATATGGCTCGCCACAAGGTGCCGCGCTATATTGATTTTGTCGATGAATTTCCGATGAATGTCGCAGGCAAAATTTTGAAATACAAAATGCGCGAGCAGGCGATAGAAAAGCTCGGTCTTAAAAAGGCATCCGAAGTGGTGACGGCTTAATGGTTAAAGATAAATTTTATGTTATCGATGCACATTGTCACATATATCCCGAAAAAATTGCCGCGGCGGCGGTACACGGAACCGATACCTTTTATGGTGAACATTCACTGCACCTCGGTACTGTCTCGGATTTGATAGAGCAGGGCAGTGCCGCTGGTGTTGACCGATTTGTTGTTCAGTCCGTCGCAACCACGCCGAAGCAGGTTAAAAGCATAAACGAATTTATTTCGCGCGAGGTTGATTTAAGCGGCGGCAGGCTTATCGGTCTCGGCACACTGCACCCAGACAGCTCTGATATTTCAGGCGATTTAGACCATCTTAAAGAATGTGGCTTGCGCGGTGTTAAGCTGCACCCCGATATACAGGATTTTAAGATTGACGATTACCGATGCCTTAAAATCTACGAGCTTTGCGAACAGCAAAATATACCTATTCTAATGCACGCGGGCGACAGTCGCTTTGACCGTTCAAACCCAAATCGTTTGAAGCCCGTTATGGAAATTTACAGTGGTCTTACAGTAATTGCGGCACATCTCGGCGGTTGGTCTATGTGGGATGAGGCTTCCGAAGCATTGTGTGATATGAAAAATGTCTATGTCGACTGTTCGTCAAGCCTTTCGTATATGTCGCGTGAGAAAGCTCGCGATATTGTTCTGCGTTACGGCGCAAACAAGGTTTTGTTCGGCACGGATTACCCGATGTGGTCACCGAAAAAAGAGCTTGAACTGCTTTTTGCGCTTGATTTAAGTGATGACGATTACAGGGCAATACTGTCGCAAAATGTTGAAAAAATATTTAATTTCGGAGAGTAGATTTTTTTGAATACCCAAAACCATATTGCGCCCGAAAATGGCTTTATGATGAACTATATCGTTTTTTCGCCAGACAATTATGAAAATTTACCGCTTATTATTTATTTGCACGGTGCAGGCGAGCGCGGCGAGGATATTTCGCACCTTTACCGCCACGGAGTGCCTAAAATTATCGCCGACGGCATTGAGATACCCGCGGTTGTACTTGCGCCGCAATGCCCGAGAGAGCTTGTGTGGGACAATGTTGTTGTAGAGCTTAAAAAGGTTATTGACGCTGTTATTAAAGAGTACGGTATAAAAAAAGACCGCATTATGATTACAGGCTCAAGTATGGGTGGCTTTGGTACTTGGATGATGGCAAAAACTTACCCGTCGTTTTTTGCGGCAATCGCACCTGTTTCGGGTGGCGGTATGTCATGGCGCGCCGCAAATCTTAAATCAACCCCCATTCTTGCATATCACGGAACAGATGATGAAGTAGTGCCGCCTGTTTATTCGCGTCTTATGGTTGATGCCGTTAATGCGCTTGGCGGTAATGCAAAGTTTTTCGAGCTTTCGGGCTACGGTCATAATGATGCTATCGACTATGCTTACGAGAAAACCGAATTACTTTCGTGGCTTGTTTCACGGCGCCGTACCGATTTCAAGCGTGTTTCCGAAACCTTTGAAGAATATTTTTAAAAAAAGAAAAAGCTTGTGCGCCAAATGGTACACAAGCTTTTTAATTTACTATTTGCAGTAATTTTCGATATAGTCATCAATCGCCTTGTCGATAACTGCTTTTGCCTCTTCACAGCCGCGAACCTCGTCTACATCTGTGCCTTTATCCTCAAGCTCTTTGTAAACCTTGAAAAAGTGTGACATCTCTTCGAAAATATGCTTTGGTATCTGCGAAATATCGGTATAACCGTTATAGGTTGGGTCGTTAAACGGAATTGCGATTATTTTTTCGTCGTGTCTGCCGCCGTCCATCATTGAAATGACACCTATCGGGTAGCATCTGACCGTTGTCATGGGGTAAAGGCTTTCGGAACAAAGCACAAGCACATCCAACGGGTCAAGGTCATCAGCGTAGGTTCTTGGAATAAAGCCGTAGTTTGCGGGATAGTGTGTAGAGGTGTAAAGTATTCTGTCAAGTCGTAATACGCCCGTTTCTTTGTCAAGCTCGTACTTGCATTTACTGCCTTTGCCGATTTCTATTACAGCCATAAAGTCGTCTTTGTTAATCCTTTTCGGGCTGATATCGTGCCAAATGTTCATAAGTTACCTCCATAATGCATATTTTATATATAGTATAAACGATAACTGCGGCATATGTCAATATTTTTTAGCTTTGCCGCGCATTGTCCAAAGGATAGGAC
>CAZIEH010000053.1:0-10751 GCA_964538695.1 uncultured Eubacterium sp.
CCTGCGAAAGCACCGAGGCAAATAAAGCCTGCGTGACCGAGGCTAAGCTCGCCCAAAAAGCCGACAACAAGGTTAAGCGAAACGGCAAGAATTATGCTGTACGCGATTTGTGTCAACAGATTAACGGTGGAACGCGCAAGAAAGCCGCCCATATTCAAAGCTATCATAAGTATAAGAAACGCGGCGACACCTATGTAATTCACATAGTTTTTTACTTTAAAGGATTTTGCGACATTTTTAAAATAACCCATTTCTTACACCTTCTCTCTTCTCTTTTTACCAAGCAGACCAATCGGCTTTACAAGCAGAATTACAATAAGCAGGCTGAACTCAATTGCGGTTGTGTACGAGCTTATTGCAGGAATACTGAGGCATACCTTTTCTATAAGACCCAACAGCACACCGCCGAGCATTGCACCGGGGATAGAGCCGATACCGCCGATAACCGCGGCAGTGAACGCCTTGATACCGGGCATTGAGCCGAGTGTGGGGCTTGTCGACGGAATTTGCAAAAGGTAGAACACGCTTGCCGCGGCGGCAAGGGCAGAACCGATTGCAAAGGTTACCATAATTATGCGGTTGACATTTATACCCATAAGCTGTGCCGCACCGCGATCCTCCGATACGGCACGCATTGCGCGACCTGTACGGGTATTTTTAACAAACAGTTGAAGCGCCGCCATTATTATGGCACCGACGACAAGTGTTATAACAGTTGCCGCACTTATTTTAAACGAGCCGATTTGTATACTGCCGAACGAGGGCAGGTTTACAGGCTGTGATTTCGCGCCGAAAATAAGCTGTGCTATACTTTGCAAAAAGAAGCTTACGCCGATGGCGGTAATTAAAACAGCCAAGGGTGATGCACCGCGCAAGGGCTTGTACGCAAGCTTTTCGACAACAATGCCGGCAAGCGTACATACAATGACCGAGGCTATTACGGCGACAATTGCATTACCGCCGAAGTTAAGTGTAGTCAGAATAACATACGAGCCGACCATTATGATATCGCCGTGTGCAAAGTTCAGCATTTTTGCGATACCGTAAACCATAGTGTAGCCAAGCGCGATCAGCGCGTATATAGCGCCGAGGCTTAAACCGTCAAACAAAATATTCATTAAAATACTCTCCGATAAATACACCGTGAACGGTGGTTTTATTAAAAATTGCCGTTTTTTCCATTAAAAAAGATAAAAAACAGACGACTCTTTAACCAAATGTATGGTCGGGGGCATAAAAAGCCACCGACCATACTTTAAATTTTAATAGTGGTAATATAAATTACAGCTCGACTATAACGGGAACCTTGTTGCAAGCGCCGCTTTCGTCCCAAGTCATTTTACCTGTTACACCCTCATAGGTAAACGAGTCTGCGGTAATAGCCGCAACAACCTTGTCACAAAGCTCGCTCGGTTCGATAGTAACATCGTCGATACCTGCCGCCTTCATAGCCTCGAATACCGCGTAAACGGCATCGTAAGCATCAGCCGCGAACTGGTCGGGGTCTGCATTGTACTTTTCTTTATAAGCCTTAACAAAATCAGCCGATTTCTGCTCTTTATTGTTTACATCGAACGGGGTGATGTATTTAACCTCGTTAGTAACGGAATCATCAATTTGACCTGCAACACCGTCAAGACCGTCGCAACCGAAAAGAACGGCTTTAACATTCTTGGCAACGCAGGCTTTTGCAATAAGACCTGCCTCGGTATAATAGATAGGCAAGAAAATAACATCGCAATCTTTCAAAGCCTCGACCTGTGTTGAAAAGTCCTTTTTATTCTCGGCATCGAACGACTGAACCTCGTAGGTTTTGTTAAGCTTTTTCATTTCAGCCTCGAAAGCATCGTAAATGCCTTTTGAATAAGCATCGCTTGTGTCGTAAATAGCACCGATTTTCTTATAATTTTTAACAAGCTCCTCTGCCGCCAAGATACCTTGGTCGGGGTCGCCGAAGCAAACACGGAATGCATTTGAACGGTTCTCTATAACATTTGCGGCGGATGCCGAGGGAGTCATAAAGAACAAATTATCCTCTGCCGCTTTTGATGCGAATGACTCGCAAGAGCCAGAGGTAACACTGCCGAGCGAAATTTGCATACCGTCGTCGAACAAGGCATCATAGCCTGTTGCGGCGTCTGCGGCTGCGGCTTTATCGTCTTTAATTTCGAATTTGAATTTATTACCGTTAAGACCGCCTGCGGCGTTAATTTCGTCAATGGCAATCTGTGCGCCGTTTTTAACCGAGTTGCCGTATGCAGATGCATCGCCCGTAAGAGGGCCGGTTGCACCGATAAAGTACATACCGTCGGCACCGTATGAGGACTTTTTACCGCAACCTGCGAAACACGATACTGCAAGTACCGCCGCCATTGCGAAGCTTGTAAGCTTTACAAATTTTTTCATTTTTTCAACCTTCTTTTAACAAATTAGTACTGTTTTTTTGACCAGTCTATCGTATCACGAAAGCGGTCGAATGTCAACAAAAATGCGCCTTTTTCGAATTGTACATTATAAAATAATGGGTATTAGTAAATCTAATACCCATTGAAAAAGTATGTATTGCTAAAGTGCCTGCTTTATTGCGTTCAACAGCTCGTCGTACTCCTCGTACGCGGGAAGCTCGGGGTAATCTGCCTTGATTTTATCGGTGCTTTTGAACAAAAAGCCCGCCTTGCTTGCCTTGATCATACCAAGGTCGTTAAAGCTGTCGCCCGATGCAATTGTGTCATAGCCTATTGACTGCAAGGCTTTAACCGTCGTAAGCTTTGACTGCTCGCAACGCATATTGTAGCCTGTGATTTCGCCGTTTTCGGCAACCGTTAAAGAGTTGCAGAAAATTGTGGGCATACCAAGCTTTTTGATAAGCGGTTTAGCAAATTCTTCGAAAGTATCGCTTAAAATAATAACCTGTGTAATGTCGCGCAGGCTGTCCAAAAACTCTCTTGCGCCCTCAAGCGGTTCCAGCTTTTCTATAACCGCCTGTATCTCTTTAAGACCCAAGCCGTGTTCTTTAAGCACCGACAAACGCCAAGACATAAGCTTGTCGTAATCCGGCTCGTCACGGGTGGTTTTTTTAAGCTCCTCTATGCCCGTAACCTCGGCAAAGGCTATCCAAATTTCGGGGACAAGCACGCCCTCCATATCAAGACAAACAATATTCATTTTGCACCCATCCTTTCAAGGTTGTTTACACCATTATACACCGTCACCGCAAAAATCGCAAGTCTTTTAAAGCTTTGCCAAATCCACGCCGAGTGTCGCGGCAATTATTGCCTTTATAGAGTGCATACGGTTTTCAGCCTCTCTGAACACAATTGACTGTCTGCTTTCGAAAACCTCATCAGTAACCTCCATAGACTCTCTGCCGAATTTTTCGCCCATTTCCTTGCCGACTGTGGTTTTAAGGTCGTGGTATGACGGCAAGCAGTGCATAAACACCGTGGTAGTTTTGCCCGTAGCAGCCATAGCCGCGGCATTTACCTGATAGGGTGAAAGCTCGGCAACGCGTTGCTCCCAAACCTCAATCGGCTCGCCCATAGATACCCAAATATCGGTGTAAATCACATCTGCGCCGACAAGTGCCTTTTCGGGCTCGGTACAAAAAGAAAGGGTCGAGCCGCTTTCCTTTGCAATTTCACGGCAAGTGTCTATAAGCTTCTCATCGGGGAAATACTTTTCGGGACAGCAGGCGGTAAAATCCATACCGAGCTTTGCACAGCCGACCATAAGCGAATTGCCCATATTGTAACGCGCATCGCCCATATAAACCATTTTAAGTCCCTTTAAGGTCCCGAACTGCTCGCGGATAGTAAGCATATCTGCGATAATCTGCGTCGGGTGAAACTCGTTCGTAAGTCCGTTCCAAACGGGGACGGAGGAATACTCGGCAAGCTCCTCTACAATCTCCTGCCCGTAGCCGCGATATTCTATACCGTCGAACATAGAGCTTAAAACGCGTGCAGTGTCTGCAATGCTTTCCTTTTTACCTATTTGTGAGCCCTGCGGGTCAAGGTATGTCACGCCTATACCGAGGTCACGCGCCGCAACCTCAAAGCTGCAACGGGTTCTGGTGCTGGTTTTTTCGAAAATAAGCGCAATGTTTTTACCGTCACATACCTTATGCGGCTTACCCTGCTTTTTAAACTTTTTCAGCTTTTCCGCGCCGTCTATAAGGTACATTATCTCGTCGCTGTCAAAATCAAGCAGCTTTAAAAAATCCATACCCTTAAAGTTCATAACAAATCATTCCTCTCCGCAGACATCAATTATTACATCGACCGCTTTTTCAAGTAATTCCGACGGAATATTAAGCGGCGGCAATAAACGCACCTTTTGCTTTGCCGTAAGGACAAGCACACCGCGCTTTAAGCAACGCGCCGCAACCTCGCCCGCCGCGATTTCTGTTTCAAGCCCTATCATAAGACCAAGACCCGTTACGGCTTTTATACCCTTTTTGCCCTGCAATTTATTAAAAACAAAACGCGACTTTTCGCAAATTTCGCCAAGCATTTTTTCGTCAATGCGACCCAAAATATTAAGCGCACCTGCGCAAGCTATGGGATTGCCGCCGAAGGTAGAGCCGTTACTGCCTGCTGAAAACAAATCGGCAACCCTTTCGCCGAGCATTGTCGCACCTATCGGCAAGCCACCGCCGAGACCCTTTGCGGTTGTTACCACATCGGGCTTTAAGCCGTAGTGCATATATGCGTAAAGCTCGCCTGTTCTGCCGTTGCCCGTTTGCACCTCGTCTGCAATTAGCAGTATGCCATTTTCGGATAACGCTTTAAGCGCGGCGGCAAAGCTGTCATCAATAGCGACAACGCCGCCCTCGCCGCGAACCACCTCGAACATAACGGCAACCGCGTTCGTTTCCTCGACCGTTTTCAAAAGGCTTTCTGCTGTCGGCTCGCAATATGCAAAGCCGCTTGTAAGCGGTGTAAACAGCTTGTGAAAAGCATCCTGTCCCGTTGCCGCAAGGGTCGTATGCGTTCTGCCGTGAAAACTGCCCTTTACCGTAACAATTGTGCAGTTATAGTCGCCCTTTACATCGGCGGCATATTTTCTTGCCGCTTTAACAGCACATTCGTTAGCCTCTGCACCCGAATTTGAAAAGAAAACTTTTTTAAGTCCCGTCTTTTTGCACAGCATTTCCGCAAGTCTCGCGCACGGCTCGGTATAATAAAGATTTGATGTATGTTGAACCGTATCAAGCTGTTGCTTTACAGCGTTACACCATTCGTCATCGCAATACCCGAACGCATTAACGCCTATACCACTACCGAGGTCGATATACTCGTTGCCGTTTTCATCATACGCCACACTGCCCTTTGCTTGCTTTATAACAAGCGGATAGCGTGCATAAGTATTCAAAACATATTCGCGGTCTGTTTCGCGTATATCCATTATTCACGCCCCATTTCAAACATAGTTCCTATACCCTCATCTGTAAGGGTTTCTATCAAAAGCGAGTGCGGTATTCTGCCGTCGATAATAAACACTTTTTTTACGCCGCCCTTTATAGCCTCGGTACAACATTCCACCTTTGGTATCATACCGTCGGAAATAACGCCGTCGGCAATAAGCTTTTCGGTTTCTTTTACAGTTATATGCGGTATAAGCGTGTTGGGGTCATCTTTATCTTGTAAAATACCCGCAATATCGGTAAGCGATATAAGACATTCGGCAGACAGTGCCGCTGCGATTTTCGCCGCCGCGGTATCTGCATTTATGTTGTAAACATTGCCGTCATCATCGCAACCGAGGGTGGAAACAACGGGAATATACCCCTTTTCCAAAACATCTAAAAGCGGTTTGGGGTCAACTGACTTGATATCGCCGACAAAGCCTAACCTTTCGTCCTTAAAATCAGCCTTTATCATATGTCCGTCAAGACCCGAAAGACCTATCGCGTCGCCGCCGCAACACTCAATTAAATTAACAAGGCTTTTGTTTATTTTACCGGCAAGCACCATTTGCGCAACCTCTACCGTTTCGCGGTCGGTAACACGCAAGCCGTTCACAAACTCGGTTTCCTTGCCGATTTTTTTCAGCATATCGGTAATTTCGGGGCCGCCGCCGTGAACCAAAACCACCTTTACGCCTATAAGGCTTAAAAGTACAATATCACGCACGACAGAGTTTTTCAGCTTTTCATTTATCATAGCATTGCCGCCGTATTTTATAACCGCGATTTTGCCGTTATACTGCTTTATATACGGTAGCGCGTGTACAAGAATTCTTGCGCGTTCGGTATTCGAAATTTTCATACTGCACCTCTTTTTTTAAGTTCGGTAATCACCGTTGATTTTTACATAATCGTATGTTAGGTCACAGCCCCAAGCGCAAGCCTCGAAATTTCCGCTGTTAAGGCAAACCTTTATGGTAATATCACGCTGAAGTAAAATTTCCTTTGCCTTTTCTTCGGAAAACGGTATGCCGTAGCCGCCGCGGCAAACCTCAATTTCACCTGCGGGCGAGGCAAACGCAACATCAATTTTTTGCACATCGACAGCCGCGCCGCTGTAACCTATTGCGCACAGCACCCTGCCCCAGTTTGCATCTGCGCCGAACATAGCCGCCTTGGTAAGTGAAGAGCAAACAACCGATTTTGCAACCGTTTTCGCAGTTTTCTCACTGTCAGCCGCACTTACAACACATTCAATTCGCTTTGTCGCGCCCTCTCCGTCGCCTGCAATAAGCTTGCACAGCTCTACCGTAACGGTGTTAAGGGCTTTCATAAATACGGCAAAATCCTCGTTCTCGGTCGATATGCACTCGTTTTCCGCCGCACCGTTTGCAAGCACCGCAACCATATCGTTGGTAGAGGTATCACCGTCAACACTTACCATATTAAAGGTGCCGCCGACATCTGTCGAAAGTGCTTTTTTCAGCATTTCGGGGCTTATTGCACAGTCGGTTGTAATAAAAACAAGCATTGTCGCCATATTGGGGTGTATCATACCACTGCCCTTGGCTATACCGCCGAGCTTACATTCCTTACCGCCGACAGTAAAGCTGACGGCAACCTGCTTTTTAACCGTGTCGGTAGTCATAATGCCCTCTGCGGCAAAGTCACTGTTATCGCCCAAGCCGTCGCAAAGCGCGCCGATACCGTCTTTAACGGGTTTAATATCAAGCGGCTGTCCTATAACGCCGGTTGATGCGACGATTACATCCTCGGCGGAAATGCCAAGCTGATTTGCCGCTATATCGCACATAGAATTTGCTATTTCAATGCCGTTTGCATTACAGGTATTGGCGTTGCCGCTGTTGCAGATAATCGCACGCGCCGTACCGTCGGAAATATTTTTCTTTGTAACAACAAGCGGCGCACCCTTTACCAAATTGGTGGTATAAACCGCCGCGGCAGATGCCGTGCGATCGCTGACAATCAGTGCCAAATCGCGTTTTGAACGGTTTTTGCGTATGCCGCAGTGTATGCCGTTCGCCGTAAAGCCCTTTGCGGCACAAACGCCGCCGTCAATAAAATTCATAATAATCCCCATTTCTTTTAACAAGCAATCAGTGTCGGTTTGCACCTCGGCTATAATACAAGACCCTTTGTTTTCTCTGCACCCATTACGATATTCATAACCTCGACCGCCGCGCCAGATGCACCTTTTCCGAGATTGTCATACCGTGCTGTCAGCAAAATTCTGTCCCCGTTACCGAATACCGAAATTGCCATTTTGTCTGTACCCGAAAGTGCCGCCGCCGAAAGCAGACCGTCCGAATCGGCATTTTCACTGAAATAAACTACCGTATCATTGTAAATTTCTTTATAAAGCTTTGCCAATTCATCGGCACCGCATTTCACCTGCTGTTTAAACAGTGGCACAGTTACCTCCATACCGCTGTAAAAATCGGCGACAATGGGACAAAAAATCGGTTCGTTCGCAATGCCTGTTATCGCTTTCATTTCGCGCAAATGCTTGTGCTGTTGCCCAAGCGCATATTGCCGCGGCGCATTCAGCAGCACATCACGGTCGTCACTCTCGTACTCGACAATCATTTTTTTACCGCCGCCGCTGTAACCTGTCAGCGAATGACAGGTTAAAAGACAGTTTTCATCAATCAAACCATACTTTACAAGCGGCTTTACAAGTGCGATAAATCCGCTTGCGTGACAGCCCGGAACAGCAATTCTCTTTGCAGTTTTTACAGCACTCTCGTACTCGTCACCAAGCTCGGGAAAGCCGTATGTCCAACCGTCAAGGGTTCTGTGCGCGGTAGATGTATCTATAATAACCGTTTTGTCGTTCTCTACCATCTGCACTGCCTGTCGTGCGGCATCGTCCGGAAGACACAAAAACGCGATGTCAGCCTCGTTAAGCATCTGCTTTCGGCTAGCGTCCTTCTTTCGCTTTTCCTCGGACAGGGTCAACAGCACAATATCCTCTCTGCCGTTCAGCCTGTCATATATACGCAAACCCGTTGTGCCTGCACTGCCGTCTATAAAAACCTTTTTCATACAAATATACCTTTCGTTTTGCATAATATACTGCGTTATGCAATAATTATAGCATAATATGCATAAATATGCAAGAAAAAGTTACTATATACTATCACAAAATGCAGGATTATACTGCAATATTTATTGTATAATATTCATAAAAACTCGCATTGTATGCATTTTTCATTTCAGCAAACAAGTCAACACATATAAAAATAAAAATAATGCTTTACATTTTACGCACGGTGTGGTATAATAATTTCGCGGCGTTTACAGGTCTTTTTTGCAGGACTTGCATCGACCGAAACCAACCGCTTACTGCGCTTGGGGGTATGCCCGAATACGGCAAGCCGTAGGGATGCACCTTTCCCCACGCTCGGTTTACGGTAATATTTAAACGAGGTGTAAAAAATGCAAAACAAAGAAACAAAAACAGCAATCATCAACGAGTATGCAAAGCACGAAGGCGACACAGGCTCGCCCGAGGTTCAAATCGCTCTGCTTACCAACCGCATTAACGAGCTTACCGAGCATTTGAAGGTTCATAAGAATGACCATCATTCGCGCCGTGGCTTGCTTAAAATGGTCGGTCACAGAAGAAACCTCCTCGCATATTTGCAGAAGGTTGACATTGAAAGATACCGTGACATCATCAAAAGACTCGGTATCCGTAAGTAATAGGCTTTTCGGCAGACTGACCGCTTGCGGTCGGTCTGCCTTAAGTTTGCCGCGGTAATGCGCGGTAATATTTTTCAAAAGAAGTCTGCGGTTTAGCGGTAAATCGAGCGACAAGGCTCGCGTTGCCGTTGGATTTATTGCTAACCGGACTTCTGAAAATCAAGGAGGAGTATTTTATGTTTGAAAACTACAAGGTTTACGAAACCACCCTTGCAGGTCGTCCGCTAAAGCTTGAAACGGGTAAAATGGCACAGCTTGCAGGTGCCGCTGTTTTGGCATCTTACGGCGAAACATCGGTTCTTTGTACCGTAACAATGTCGGCAAAGCCGCGCGACGGTATCGACTTTTTCCCTCTGTCGGTAGATTATGAGGAAAAGCTTTATTCCGTCGGCAGAATTCCCGGCTCGTTCCAGCGCCGCGAGGGCAGAGCTTCTGAAAAAGCTATTCTTGCCGGTCGTTGCATCGACCGTCCCATTCGTCCGCTGTTTCCGAAAAATTTGCGCAATGACTGCGGCGTAGTTGCAACCGTTATGTCGGTTGACCCCGACTGCTCGCCCGAAATTGCGGCGGCTATCGGTGTATCTACCGCAATCGCCATTTCCGATATTCCTTGGGCAGGCCCTATTTCAAGCGTTAATGTCGGTCTTGTTGATGGCGAATTTGTTATCAACCCCACACTTGAACAGCGCGAGAAAACCGACCTCAACCTCACCGTTTCCTCAACCGAGGATTTGGTCGCTATGATTGAGGCAGGCGCAAACGAAATCCCCGACGATGTTATGTTCGACGCTATTATGAAGGGTCACGAGGCTAATGTCGAGGTTGTAAAGTTCATTAAATCCATCGTTGCCGAAATCGGCAAGCCCAAGCGCGAGTTTGAGTCGGGCGACCCCGATGAGGCACTTATGAACGAGATTGAGAAATGGGTATATGCCGATGTTCAAAAGGCACTTGATACCGACGATAAGCTTGTTCGCGATGCCGCACTTCTTCCCATTTACAATGCCGTTCACGAAAAGTACGACGAGCAGATGGAGGGTCAGGAGGCAAAGCTTGACGAGATTATGTATCTTGTTCAAAAGCATGTTGTCCGCAACTGGCTCAAAAATGATAAAAAGCGCGTCGATGGCAGAGGTATCGACGAAATTCGTCCCCTCAACGCACAAATCGACCTTTTGCCGCGCGTACACGGTAGCGGTATGTTCACTCGTGGTCAGACACAGGTTTTGTCGGTTGCTACACTTGCCTCGGTAAGCGATGCACAAAAGCTTGACGGTCTTGACGAGGAAACTCAGAAACGCTATATCCACCACTACAACTTCCCGTCATACTCGGTTGGCGAAACCAAGCCCAGCCGTGGCCCCGGCAGACGAGAAATCGGTCACGGCGCATTGGCAGAGCGCGCACTTTTGCCTGTTATTCCGCCTGTTGACGAGTTCCCCTATGCTATCCGCGTTGTGTCCGAGGTTCTTTCTTCAAACGGCTCAACCTCGCAGGGCTCTGTTTGCGGCTCTACACTTGCGCTTATGGCGGCAGGTGTCCCGATTAAAGCACCCGTTGCAGGTATTTCCTGCGGTCTTATTACAGGTGACGACGGCGTATACGGCGACTTTATGAC
>CAZIEH010000054.1:0-10678 GCA_964538695.1 uncultured Eubacterium sp.
GGTATAAAGAAATGGATAGAGTATTTGGTTGACCGTTCCGAAAACGGTATTGTCGTAAGGGAAGAAGAGGGCGGTTGGTGCCTCGGCGACTGGATGACTCCCGAGAAAATAGAGCTTGATGTGCCCTTTGCAAACACTTGTATGTTTATTCGCGCCTTGGGCTTTGCAAAGCTTATAGCCGAAAAGCTTGGTCATAAAGACGATGCATTGCGCTTTGAGGCGATTGCCGAAAATGCCAAAAAAGCTGTAACGGATATCTATTACGATGCCGAAAGCGGCGATTTTGCAGGCGGCAGACAGGGCGCAAATACACTTGCGGTTGCGGCAGGGCTCGGCGATGAAACCACAGTTAAAAAAGTTGCCGAGTTTTACGGTGATATGGGCAGGTTCGACACGGGCTTTTTGGCAACAGAGCTGCTTACCGAATTGCTGTTTGAAAACGGTTTCCAAGATATTGCGGTAAAAATGCTTTCGTCACACGCTGTCGGCGGTTTTGGATATATGATGGATAACGGTGCAACCACGATTTGGGAAGCGTGGCAACACTGCGCATCGCTTAATCACCCTATGTTCGGTGCTTGCACGCGTATGCTGTTTTCGGGCATACTCGGAATAACGCAAGCAGAAAGCTCTGTAAATTATGACGATATCGTTATAGCACCCAAATTGCCAAAGCAATTAAATTATGCAAAAGGACATATTACTCTTGATACGGGCAAGCTCTCGGTTGAGTGGCAAAAGTCGGAAAGCTCGGTTAAGTTTAATATAACGATACCGAAAGGTAAAACAGCAATGCTCGTATACGGTGGAAGGTCTACTACCCTTAAATGCGGCGAAAATGAGCTTTATCTTTAACGGTTGCGGAGGATTTTAATATGTTCAACGGCAAAATGAAAGCCGTAACTTTCAGTTACGACGACGGCATTACACAAGACCAAAGGCTTATCACGCTTTTAAACAAGTACGGCTTAAAGGCGACCTTTAACCTTAATTCGGATTTGCTCGGAACAGGCGGCGGAATTGTGCGCGAGGGAAGAACGGTTGCGCTTGTCAGACCGCGCCCCGAGGAGGTTCGCGCAATTTACGAGGGACACGAGGTTGCATCGCATACCCTTACACACCCACTGCTTACCGAAATGAGCGATGACGAAATTGTAAAGCAGGTTGAGGGTGACCGCCTAAAGCTGTCCGAGCTTGTGGGATATAATGTCGAGGGCTTTGCGTACCCTTGCGGCGGTGTCAATTACAACACCCGTGTCGCAGAGGTTATTAAAGAGCGTACAGGCATAAGATATTGCCGTACTACGGTTTCAAACCACAGCTTTGATTTGCAAGATAATCTTTATGAATTTAAACCGACTGTATATCATCACGAAGAGTGGGATGAAATGTTTAAGCTTGCCGAGGAT
This sequence comes from uncultured Eubacterium sp., assembly GCA_964538695.1. Taxonomy (GTDB): domain Bacteria; phylum Bacillota; class Clostridia; order Oscillospirales; family Acutalibacteraceae; genus UMGS1532. Next base: position 1,410 of record CAZIEH010000054.1, read on the forward strand.
TTTGTTGCGCTGACACCTGACGAGCCCAAAATTTTCTATATTTGGGGACATACTTTCGAGTTTGATATCAACAACTCGTGGGACAGATTCGAGGAGCTTTGCAAAATAATATCTGGCAAAGATGACATTTTTTACGGCACAAACCGTGAGGTATTGCTTTAAATAATTGAAAAATACAAAAACGCGATAAGCTTTTTTCGGCTTATCGCGTTTTGTTTATTCAAGTGCTATCAGTGCGCAAAGATTGCCGCGCTTACCGCCTGTTGCACGGTGCGAGTGAAGATAGTCACTGTTACAACAGGTGCAAATATCGCTTACAAGTAGGTGTTCGTCGGTAATGCCCGCATATTTCAGTGTTTGTCGGCAAACCTCTTTTAAATCAAGCTGATACTTGCCGTTGTCTTTTTCGTAATATGCCGTGTCTGTAACATACGGCATAGCTTTTACCTTGTCAATGACTGTGTTGTCAACCTCGTAACAATCCTTGCAGATTGCGGGACCGACAACCGTCAATATTTCATCTGCACGACAGCCGTAGTCTGCACACAGCTTTTCCACCGCAAGGCGTCCTATTTCACCGACTGTTCCGCGCCAGCCAGAGTGAACGGCGGCAATCACATTTTTATTCGGACAGTAAAAAAGCAGTGGAACACAGTCGGCAAACGATGCGCAAAGGGTTATACCGCGAACATTTGTTATAATTCCGTCGATATCCGACTCTGTTTTTTCCGTGACAGAGGTAATTTTTTTAAAATTTACCGTGTGTGTTTGGTGGGTTTTTACAACCGACCTCGGTGACACGCCTATGCAGTCGCATATGCGTTTGAAATTTTCGTCAACGCATTTTTCGTCGTCGCCGTTAGTATAGCTTAAATTCATTTGCGCATATTGTCCAGTGCTGACGCCGCCTATCCTTGTCGAAAAGCAGTGCTTAACGCCGCCTGCGTTTTCAAACAGTGGGAACGAAATATACATTACACCGTTTTTGTTTTTTATCGTACAGTTTTCAGATTTCAACATAGCAGTCATTCACCAAACCTTTCTACACCCACGCGCAAATTTTTACCGTCACTTGAAATAATTATACTTCCGTTTTCATCTGTTCGGTAAAAATCTATACCAAGTGTGTTCAGTCGACTGGTAACCGTGGTATGCGGATGACCGTATTCGTTATTTTCGCCGACCGAAATGGTTGCGATTTTAGGTGAAACTGCCTGCAAAAATTCAAGCGAGGATGCAGTTTCACTGCCGTGGTGACCTATTTTAATTACATCGGCTGTAATGTTTTCATTTGCTTGCAACAATTGCTTTTCTGTTTTTTCTTCGGCATCGCCCGTAAACAGAAATTTCGTTTCACCGTAGGTTATCATTATTATTGCCGAGGAATTGTTTAAATCGTTATAAGCATAATCGGGTGAAATGCATTTAACGCTGTAATTGTCGCCTCTTAACAGAATTACGCCGTTTTCGACAGCTTTAATTTCACAGTCTGCGCTGTCAGCCGCAGAAATAAAATTATCGTAAACCGCAGTTGTCGGCACAAGGCTGTCGGGCAAATACGGCATTGCGACCGTTTCAACCGGGTAGCTTTTTAACACCTCGACAAGACCGCCTATATGGTCGGAATGTGGGTGTGTTGCGATTATAAGCGATACTTTCTCTACCCCCGTTTCTTCAAGAGCTGTGAGAACCGCATCGCCCATATCTGTTTCGCCGCCGTCTATTAAAACACATTTTCCGTCGGGAAACAGTGCAAGCTCGCTGTCACCTTGACCTACATCTATATACTCAACATTAAAAAGAGCTTTGTCAATATTTATTTCTTTGCTTTTATCAAGTGTAGCCGTTAAATTTTTCGGAAATTCCACACAGCCTGTAAGAAAAAGCAGGCACAACACCAAAAGTAAAGCTTTAAATTTTTTCATTTTTACCACCGTTTATATATTATCACTTTTCGCCGCCGTTTACAATATATTGTAAATAAAAACTTTGTCGTACCTTATATCTTGACAAGATTGCAATATAATTGTATAATTATATTGAAAATAAATGATGATTTGCGTTTGTTTGCTTTTTTATATTCGATATTTAGGTAATAATATATATAATTTCAGAATACAACAAAGAGGTGCTTGGTTTTGGATAAATTTGTCGTTACAGGTGGCAATCCACTCAAGGGCGAAATTACGATAAGCGGTGCAAAAAACGCCGCTGTTGCCATACTGCCTGCCGTTTTGCTTTGCGACGGTGTGTGCCGTATTGAAAATTTACCGCAAATTTCCGATGTTTCGGTTATGATTCATATTTTGTACGAGCTTGGCGCAAGTGTAAAAATGATTAGCGACACTGCAATAGAAATTGACCCTCGCGGTATAAAATCCTGCACCGTGCCTGCCGAAATGAGTAACCGAATGCGTGCAAGCAGCTATTTTATGGGTGCAATGCTCGGGCGTTTCAACCGTGCAAAGGTTGCCCCTCCGGGCGGTTGTGATTTCGGTGTGCGCCCGATTGACCAGCATATTAAAGGCTTCGAGGCGCTTAATGCCCATGTTTCGATTGAAAACGGTATGGTCGACGCGCGTGCCGATATGCTTGTCGGCGCACCTGTATATCTTGACAAGGTTTCGGTCGGCGCAACTGTAAATATAATGCTTGCCGCCGCAAAGGCGCGCGGCTTGACAGTTATTGAAAATGCCGCTAAAGAGCCACACATAGTTGACCTTGCAAACTTTCTTAACTCTATGGGCGCAAACATTATGGGCGCAGGTACCAATGTTATCAAAATACGCGGTGTCGAGGAGCTGCACGGAACGGTTTACAGCATAATACCCGACCAAATCGAGGCGGGAACATATATGGTCGCCGCCGCGGCGACGGGTGGCGATGTTTTAATTAAAAACATTATTCCCAAGCATCTTGAGTCTATTATAGCAAAGCTTGTTGAAACAGGCACTACGGTCGAGCAGTACGACGACAGCTTGCGTGTAAAAGCCAATGGCAGACCGCACAAGTGCAATGTTATAACCTTACCGCATCCGGGCTTTCCGACGGATATGCAACCGCAAATTTCCGTTTTGCTGACCCTTGCAGAGGGGACAAGCATTATTACCGACAGCGTTTGGGATAACCGTTTTCGCTATGTTGACCAGCTAACCAAAATGGGTGCGCAGGTTCAAGTTGACGGTCGTGTTGCGGTTATAACAGGCGTTGACGAGCTTAACGCGGCACCTGTTGTGGCAAATGATTTGCGTGCAGGCGCAGCTATGATAATCGCGGGTCTTTGCGCGAACGGTGTAACCGAGATTGGCAATATTGAATATATCGACCGCGGTTATGCGAATGTCGTTGAAAAGCTTAATGCGGTAGGCGGCAATATTAAAAGGGTTTCGTGTAACGAGGTTTCACAAATTAAAGAAGCATTGTAATTATAAAGCCGAGACGACTTTTCTCGTTTCGGCTTTCAAGTTTTTTGTATAGGGGTTTTATCCGATGGCACGCTTTTGTCCGCTGTTCAGCTCAAGCAGCGGTAACTGTATATACATAGGTAGCGGCGACACGCATATTCTGGTCGATTGCGGTGTCAGCGCAAAAAGAATTACCGACGCACTTGCCGACATCGGTGTAGCCGCCTCGGATATTTCCGCCGTTTTTGTCACTCACGAGCATAATGACCACATAACCGGCTTGCCGACATTTGCGATTAAAAATTCCATACCTGTTTATATGTCGCACGGTACTGCAATGGGTCTTTACGATACGCCGAAATGCGACCCCGAGCTTAATATAATCGAAATCGAAAATCAGGTGGTCGTGGGTGATATCACCGTCACACGATTTGCAACAAGCCACGATTGCGAAGGCTCTTCCGGCTATCGTTTCGATATGCCCAACAACCGCAGCTTTGCTGTTTGCACCGACACGGGTATTGTTACCGATGAAATCCGTGCCGCGATTACGGGTTGTATGCTTGTGCTTATCGAATCTAATCACGATGTCGAAATGCTTTCTCACGGGCCGTATCCTTTTTCGCTAAAAAAACGGATTTTATCAGATTGCGGTCATCTTTCAAACGGTAGCTGTGCAGTGGAATTGCCACGCTTGGTCAACGGCGGCACATCGCGTATCATTTTGGGGCATTTAAGTAAGCAGAACAATATTCCCGATGCCGCCCGTCAAACGGCGAATTCAGTGCTTTGCGAGGCGGGACTTACCGAGGGGCTTGACTATATTTTATATGTTGCACCGCCGTCTGGCGGTAAGCTGTTTTCTATTTGAGGTATTATATGCTGAAAATTACACTCATAACAGTCGGAAAATTAAAGGATAAATTTTTCGCAGATGCGTCGCGCGAATACGAAAAACGCCTTTCGGCATATTGCAAGCTTTCAATTGTCGAAATCACTGCCGCACGCCTTAGTTCCGAGCCGTCTGAGTCGGAAATATCCGCGGCGCTGGATGATGAGGCGGCAAAGATACTGCGTGCAATTCCGCCAAGGGCGGCTGTTGTACCTATGTGTATCGAGGGCACACAGCTTTCAAGCGAGCAGTTAAGCGAAAAAATCGAAAAGCTGCAAATTGAAGGTTACAGTGAGCTTTGCTTTATTATAGGCGGCTCGTACGGGCTTGCCGAACAGGTGAAACGCCATGCTGTGCTAAAGCTTTCTATGTCTAAAATGACATTTCCTCACCGCCTTGCACGCATAATGCTTTTGGAACAGGTTTACAGGGCGTTCAGAATAACCACTGGTGGCACTTATCACAAATAAACGGCAAAAAATGAAAATTCGGTATTGACCTTTCGGGTCTTGTGTGGTATAATCATAATACCTCTTTTGGAGCTTTCTTTTAAGAAGGCTTTTTTTCTGTGACAATTTTGCATTTGCGAGAGTTGCATTTTTGCTTACAGACAGAGGGAGGCTGACCGAACCTAAAGCTTCGGTAAAAATTTTCCGTAAAACGGAGGTGCCGTCATGAGAGTTAAAATTACCCTCGCTTGCACGGAATGCAAGCAACGCAATTACAACACAATGAAAAACAAGAAGAATGACCCCGACAGACTTGAAATGAACAAGTATTGCAGATTCTGCAAGAAGCACACTCTGCACAAAGAAACAAAGTAGGGGAGGATAGGAAATGAAAATTATCAACAAAATTTGTCGTTTCCTTACCCTTATATTGGGTATCGGTGCAATTGTTTTGTTCTTCTTCCCGTTTGTTACACTCACCGTCGGCGGTAAGCCGATTGACATCACCGGCGCACAGCTTGCGTTCGGTACGGGTGTAGAGGTAGCTGGCAAAACAGTGGATTTGTATCTTTCCTCGTATTACCTTCTTACTTTCATTCTCACCGCTTTTGCAACCGTTATGGCAGCCTTTGCCGCTTTTTCGAAAAAGGGCAACGGTGCAAGAGTTACCTCGTTCATAAGTGCATTGATAGCAGGCATTTTAATGCTCGTTATCGGTTGCAGTAAGGTTACAAAGTTTGTCGACTACCGCCCCTTGGCTGTCGACACAACCGCAGGCCTTTCGTATGCACCGCTTGCACTTATCGCGGCTGTGGTAATTCTGCTTTGTGCCGTCATCGGCATAATTGCTTGGTTGGTAAACGATTATCTGGCAGTTCTCGCATCCGGCGGTCGTCTTACCATTCGTCAAAAGGTTGTAAAATTCATACGCGAAATGGTTGCTGAAATCAAAAAGATTGTTTGGCCTGGTCCCAAAACCGTATTCAGAAATTCGGTTATCGTACTTGTGCTTTGTCTTATACTCGGTGTTTTTATCTGGGTTGTTGATTTCGCACTGGGTAGCTTGCTTAATTTAGTTACAAGCCTTTAATTCGGAGGTTGACTAATGGCAGAAATGAATGATGCAAGATGGTATGTTGTTCATACTTATTCGGGTTATGAAAACAAGGTAGCGACCGACCTCGAAACCATCGTCGAAAACCGCGGTATGCAGGATCTTATAATGGATATCACCATTCCGACCGAGCATGTTACCGAGATTAAAGACGACGGCAGTACAAAAGAGGTTGAGCGCAAGGTTTTTCCGGGATATGTTCTCGTAAAAATGATTGTTACCGACGAATCGTGGTATGTCGTGCGTAATGTGCGCGGCGTAACCGGCTTTGTCGGTCCGGGTTCGAAGCCTGTACCGCTTACCGAGGCTGAGGTTGCTTCACTCGGCGTTGAAAAACGCTCGGTTGAAATCAACTACGCCGTCGGCGACAGTGTAAAGGTTATCGACAGTCCGCTTGAGGGATATACAGGTATCGTTGAGGATATCGACATCGAAAATAACAGTGTAAAGATTGTTATTTCGCTTTTCGGCAGAGAAACCCCTGCCGAGCTTGGCCTTGATCAGGTAGCTCTGGTCGAGGAGTAGAATTTTCGTTAATATGCGTTCTCACGCTTATTAAACGGCTTAATGCCGTGCGCTTTATGCGCATTGTGGGAGGTGTGCAAATCAGATGCATACCGCCGTTACCACGAATTTTTGGAGGTGCAAAAAATGGCTCAGAAAATCACGGGCTATATCAAACTGCAAATTCCTGCCGGCAAGGCAACACCTGCCCCGCCTGTAGGTCCGGCTCTCGGTCAACATGGTGTTAACATTATGGCTTTCACCAAAGAGTTTAACGAGCGCACGAAAAACGACGCAGGTCTTCTTATTCCTGTTGTCATCACTGTTTACGCTGACCGTTCTTTCAGCTTTGTAACCAAAACCCCTCCTGCAGCTGTGCTTATTAAAAAGGCATGCAACATTGAAACTGCATCGGGTGTTCCGAACAAGAACAAGGTTGCTACTATTACAAAAGAACAGGTCAAGGCTATTGCCGAGCAGAAGATGCCCGACCTTAATGCGGCATCTATCGAAGCGGCTATGAGTATGATCGCCGGCACTGCGCGCAGCATGGGCGTCGAAGTCGCCGAATAGTGCTCCCCCGTGGGAGGATAATTCCGATTTAACCACTTATTGGGAGGTAAATTAATAATGAAACACGGTAAAAAATATATCGATAGCGCAAAGCTTATCGAAAACGGTAAGCTTTACGATACAGCCGAGGCTATGGATCTCGCTGTAAAAACAAAGACAGCAAAGTTTGACGAAACTGTTGAAGTTCATGTTCGTTTGGGTGTTGACTCTCGTCATGCCGATCAGCAGGTTCGCGGTGCTGTTGTTCTTCCGAACGGTACAGGTAAAACCGTTCGCACCTTGGTTATTACCAAGGGTGACAAAATTAAGGATGCAGAAGCTGCAGGTGCCGATTTTGTAGGTGCCGAAGAAATGGTCGAAAAAATTCAGAAAGAAAACTGGATGGATTTCGATGTTGTTATCGCTTCTCCCGATATGATGGGTATGGTTGGTCGTCTTGGTAAGGTTCTCGGCCCGCGCGGTCTTATGCCTACACCTAAAGCCGGTACCGTTACACCTGATGTTGCCAAGGCTGTTACCGAGGCAAAGGCAGGTAAAATCGAGTACCGTCTTGACAAAGCCAACATTATCCACTGCCCCATCGGCAAGGCTTCCTTCGGTGCAGAGAAGTTGCAAGAAAACTTCGACACACTTATGGGTGCTATCGTAAAGGCTAAACCTGCTGCCGCTAAAGGTCAGTATATTAAGTCTTGTGTTGTTGCCACAACAATGGGCCCCGGCATCAAAATTAACCCCGCAAAATTCGGTGTTTAATTTTGATAATTAACTATTGACAAACTCTTTTGTTTGTTGTATAATGTTTTAAGCATACCAAAGACAGTTGGTTTCGCTTTGCGAATTAAACCGCCAACCGAGGAAATGTGTCAACAGTATTTACAGTTTATTTCTGTATCTGCGCCCGTTTCCTTTTCTTTGGAAACGGGCTTTTTTAAGCCTTTTACGGAGGTGAAATTTATGCCGAGTCAGAAAGTTTTAGACATCAAAAAGCAACAAGTTGCCGAAATTAAAGAGAAGCTTTCAAACGCCGTTGCAGGTGTTTTGGTCGATTACAGAGGTATCAGTGCCGCTGACGATACAAAGCTTCGTAAAGAATTGCGTGAGGCAGGTGTAGAATACACTGTTGTTAAAAACACAATTCTCCATCGTGCTTTCGAGGGTACTGACCTCGCCGAGTTGGATAGCCTTTTAGAGGGTACAACCGCTATCGCTATCAGCGCAGACGATCATACCGCCGCCGCGCGTATTCTTGGCAAATTTGCTGAAGAAAATGAGGGATTTGCCCTTAAAGGCGGCTTCCTCGACGGCAAGGTTATCGACCTTGCTACTGTTACTGCACTTGCAAAGCTTCCTACCAAGGAGGTACTTCTTGCGACCGTTTGCAACGCTTTCCAAGCGCCCATCGCCGCATTTGCCCGTGCTATCAAAGCTGTTGCCGATAAAGGCGGCGACGCTGAAACCGCAGCTGAATAATCAAGTTGCATAAAACAAACTTTAAAATTTTATTGGAGGTTTACTATCATGGCATCTGAAAAAGTTACTGCTATTGTAGAAGAAGTAAAAACACTTACCGTTCTTGAGCTTTCAGAGCTCGTTTCGGCTATTGAAGAGGAGTTCGGCGTATCTGCAGCCGCTGCTGTTGCTGTTGCTGCTCCTGCTGCCGGTGGCGCTGCCGCTGAAGAAAAGACCGAATTTGATGTAGTTCTTGCTGAGGCAGGTTCTGAGAAAATTAAGGTCATCAAGGTTGTTCGCGAGATCACAGGTCTCGGTCTTGCTGATGCAAAAGCTCTTGTTGAGGCTGCTCCTAAAGCCCTCAAAGAGGCTGTTGCTAAAGAAGAGGCTGAAGAGCTTAAGAAAAAGCTTGAAGAAGTCGGTGCTAAAGTTGAGCTTAAGTAATTTTAATTACTGTTTTGACTTTTCAAAACCGCTGTGTGCATAGCACACGGCGGTTTTTTTTGTTCTTAATTTTCATACAGTTATAAATGGTATATGCGAGATAGTGATGTTTGCAATTATTTTATTGAGATGTTCAATTGTGATTAAACTTGCTCTAATTGGCTTTACGATTAAAAAGTAGATATCAGAATACTTCAAACCGAAATGCTCAGTATTTTAAAGAGATTAATCTTAATATCTTTGAACAGCGGTATTATCAAATAAAAATCTGTGTTGTTCGGACTGAGATATTATTACTACAAAGGGCAGAAGTAATTGATTTTAAGTACGATACTGATTTCGTATTAAATCAGGGTCGTATTTGTTTATGATTATCAGCAAAAAACCTCCTATGATAGCGTTTCAATTCTATCATAGGAGGTTTTTCTATTGTCCGTTTT
>CAZIEH010000055.1:0-10613 GCA_964538695.1 uncultured Eubacterium sp.
AACGGTAGCACGACAGACTCTGACTCTGTTTGTTGGGGTTCGAATCCCTATTCCGCTGCCAAAAGAACCGACTTGTTTCGACAAGTCGGTTCTTTTACTGTAAATTCACCATTTCTGGTGGGTAAAATATTACTTAACAATGTGAAATTTCCACTATATTTGGTTGAAATAGTTACGCTGGTGGCTGGATTTCATTCCACATTTTGCTTTAGCAAAAATTTTCACCAAGGGTGTAAGCCTTTGATTTCATCGTGAGGCTAAGCGAACGATTTTTTCTAAAAAGTGTATTATTCGTTTTTTATCATTTATTTGACGGATTTTCTGTAACAATATCAAAACGGCTTGTTTATCAAAAATCAAGCCGTTTAATGTTTTGTGCAAAATTAAGCTCTCGGCTTAATTTCGGTAATGAATTTTCCGATACATTCGGCAAGGTATTTGTGACCCTCGTCGTTAAAATGCAAGCCGTCCATTGTGTATTTCTCGCTCTGTTCGGCATCATTGGGGTCGATACCAAGCTCGTCATACAGGCTTAACACGGGAATATCGTACTGCTCGCCCTTTTCCATAATAACCTTGCAATAATCGTAAAGCGGCTTTTTGGCATCGGGATGTTTTACGGGATTACCGGACGGTGCGCCGTCGCCGCCCATATGTGCAGGTGTCAAAAATGCAATTGTAGCCTTGGGGAATGCCTCTTTTAAAAAGCGCATCAAATAATCCACACCGCCGCAAAATGTTGCAGGAGTGCTGTCGGTCATTTCACCGAAAGGTGCATCGCCGTGCATATAATCGTTGACGCCGCCGAAAACCACAATCAAGTCCGACTCGGGGTCAATATCGGGCGCTCTGCCGCAAAAGCAAAGGTCGCAACGCGGCCAATCGCTGGGAGTGCGTTGATGTGCCAAGCGAGTGCCGCCTATGCCGTAATTGTTTACTCTTTTTAAGCCGAGCATTCTTTTAAGGCGGTTATCGTAACGACAGTTATCCCAATCATTTACGCCTGTACCCTGTGTTATACTGTCGCCGAGAAAGCTGACAATTTTACCGTTGAGTTCCATTTTAATATCTCCTTCCGAGAAGCTGTTTTCAACATACTTATAATATCATATCGTTGTTTGGAATGCAAGCCCGAAAATTAAAATTCGGTGATATGCGAATTCCGTCTGTAATCGCTTGGGGTCATACCTGTTTTTTCTTTAAACAGACGGCAAAAATGGTATGGATTGCAATAGCCCGATTTCAGTGCGGCATCTGCAACCTTTTCACCCGAGGACAACAGCTCTTTTGCGTAATTCAGTCGCAAAGTTTGTATGTACTGCCCAGGTGTTTGACCGCACGATGCAGTGAAAAGCTTTCTGAAATAAACCTCGCTTATCCCTGCCTTTTCGGCAAGCAGCTTGTTGCTTAAATCGCTGTCGGTATAATGCTTTTCAAGGTAACGCACCGCAGGATACAGAACAGGCGAATAATCGGCAAGCGAGTCCATTCGCGCAAGCTGTGATATAATATCGTACACCACTGCCAAGCTTTTTGCCCTGCTTGCTGTGTCGCCGATTACGGTTAATCTGCGTAGCTTTTCACAGCGACTTACAAAATATGCACTGCCGGGTATTTCAATGCTTACGATATTTTCAATATCAATAGGTTTAGCAACAAAAAAGTTTATTACGGGAAAATGTCCCTCCTCGCGACAATATATGCTGTATGTCGCGTTTTTCGGCAAAACAAGCGCGTGGCGGCTGTCCGAAACATACTCCCTGCCGTTTTGCGTAAACACATTACAGCCGTCTGCGGCAAAGGTCAGTCCATACCACCTGCGGTTGTTTATTGTCATTTCCTCACCGCGTGAAAGAACTGAATTAAGTGCCATTTCTATGCTTGTCACCGTCATATTTTCAAAAATATCCATATAAAGCGCCCCTACCTTTACTATAATTATATCGTTTTACATAGCTTTTTCAAGCAAAATCATAAAAAAAGTATCAAAAAAGTCAATAATAATCGTTTAAAGCATTGCAAATGGCTATACAATGCATTATCATACAAGCAAAACAGTACGAATGGTGGTATATTATGAAGTCTTTTTTAAAGCAGGGACGACCCGTTTTAACAACGATGATAAACAACGCCGCAACCCCCGAAAGGGTTTTGCAGCTTATTCGCAACGGTGTTGAGGGCGGCACAGATGCATTCGGCTTGCAAATAGAACAGCTTGAGGCAAAGTACCGCACAAGAGCTGTCTTCCGCGAAATTTTCGATGCTATGGAGGGCAGACCCGCGTACATTACCAACTATCGCCGTTGCAGTCTTTGCCCCGACCTTTCGGATGAAGAGCTGACCGAGCAAATGCTTATGGCGATAGAGTGCGGTGCGGTTCTGTTTGATATGCGCGGTGATCTTTTCGACCCGTCGCCATACGAAATAACCTATAACGAAAGGGCGATAGAAAAGCAAAAAGAGGTTGTAAAAACCGTCCACGATATGGGTGGCGAGGTGCTTATGTCTTCGCACATACTTGAATTTTTACCGTCAGACAAGGTTTTGGAGCTTTGCAAAACCCACGCCGCGCGCGGCGTTGATATTTCAAAAATCGTTTCCGACGCCTCTGACGATGAACAGCTTTTGGACACCTTTAAGGCAACACTTATGCTTAAAGAGCAGTCGCCTGTTGAAACGCTGTTCCTCTGTAACGGCTCTAAAAGTCGCAGTCACCGTATAATCGGTTCACTGCTTGGTTCCTGTATGTTCCTTAATGTCTGCGGCGACGAAACATATACCGGCTCTCAGCCCGAGCTTTGCGATGCAAAGCAAATGCTGAAAATGTGCGGTTATTGATAAAAATTTTAAAAAGGTTCGGTGAATATTATGACAGGTAAAAAAGCATTGGTATTGGGCGGCACAGGCGCTCTCGGCGTTTATATGGTCGAGGAGCTTTTGAAAACAGGTAACACGGTTGACGCGGTTACTATGGATGATGTTACATCCGACAATCCCAACCTTCGCTACCTTAAAGTAAACGGCAAGGACGATAAGGTTCTTGACGATTTGCTTAAAAACAACTACGATGTAATTATCGACTATATGCTGTATTTCGGCACAGAAGAGTTCGGCAACAGATATATGAAATTCCTTGACAACACCAAGCATTACATATACCTTTCCTCTTACCGAATTTACGCCGACAGCGACAAGCCGATAACCGAAGAATCTGACAGATTGCTTGACATAGCAACAGATGAGGAATACCTCAATTCAAACGACTATTCACTTTATAAAGCAAAGCAGGAAGATATGCTTAGAGCATCGGGCAGAAAGAATTTCTCAATTATTCGACCTGTTATAACCTACTCTAAAAACCGTTTTCAGCTGACAATTCTTGAGGCACCCACAGTTGTTTACCGTATGCGCCAAGGTAAGACACTTGTTTTACCCGAGGAGGCAATGGATAAGCAGGCTACTATGAGCTGGTCAAGTGACTCTGCAAAAATGGTTTCGGGTCTTTTACTCAATGAAAAGGCTTTCGGTGAAACATACACTATTGGTACTTCCGAGCATCACACTTGGCGTGAAATTGCCGAGATGTACCGTGAAATCGGCGGTCTTAAATACACCACTGTCGATTACAACACATTCTTGAACATTATTGCACCCGGCAACATCCACACCCGTCAACAGCTTACCTACGACCGCTTGTTTAACCGCGTTGTGGATAACAGCAAAATTCTTGAAGCATCGGGTATGAAGCAAGAGGAGCTTATGACCCTTAAAGAGGGCTTAAAGCGCGAGCTTGCAAAACTGCCGATGGATACCGTTTGGGAGGATAACGGTATGAATGAAAGAATGGATGCTTTCCTTAAAGAACAAGGCATTGAATAATAAAAAGCACAGCCCCCGTGTTTACTTGCAACACGGGGGCTGTATTATTTTGTATCGTTTCTTGCCATTTACAGATGAAAGTGAATGGGAACACCGTTTTTCATTCTAATGATTTGTTCGCCGTGAACGAGGGGCAGAAAATACTCAACCGCCTCGTTAGTGACATTATTTTCGGCATCATTTATCCACTTTTTAGGGAAAAAGCGCTCGGCATTTGCTATGCTTTCGGCAGGTGTCGGCTCTATCGCAACGGTGTAGGGCACATTTGAAAGGCGCTTAAAGCCCATCATAACACCCGTGCCGCCGTTTACTGCGTATTTCACCGCCTCCTCGCCGATAAGCTCTGCCTCGTCAATATCGGTTTTCGAGCTTAAATGTGACGAGCATCTTTGCATAACATTAAGCTCTATCGAGCGAACCTTGCAATGCATTTCGTCACTTATAATCTTTTCAAGCTGTTTGCCGATACCGCTTAATGCCTCGTGACCGAAGCTGTCGACAGGAACGGCTGAATTTGAATATCCGCCGTCAAGCTTTAAGCCCTCGGACACAGCAACTATAACCGCCTTATGCACCTGACGGGCGCGCTTGACATCGCTTATAAACTTTTCTATCGAAAAATCACATTCGGGAAGATAGATAAGGTGAGGTGCGGATTCGCCGCTTTCACGCAATATGCAGGAAGAGGCGGTAAGCCAGCCTGCATGACGACCCATAATTTCAATTATGGTAACCGAATCGATACTGTAAACCGACGAATCGCGAATAATCTCTTGCACGGTGGTGGCGACATATTTCGCGGCAGATCCGAACCCGGGTGTGTGGTCTGTACCCATAAGGTCATTATCTATGGTTTTCGGTATACCGACTATGCGAATATCAATATTGTTTTCCTTTGTATATGCGCTAAGCTTTGCTACGGTATCCATAGAGTCGTTACCGCCGATATACAAAAATGCACCGATACCGTGACGGGAAAAGCAATCTATTATGCGTTTATACACACTTTCGTCCTGCTTTGCATCGGGTAGCTTATATCTGCAAGAGCCCAAAACGGTTGAAGGTGTCTGGCGCAAAAGCTCCATATCCTCTACATTGGTAATAACGGCGTTAAGCTCGACAAGATTGTCGTTTATAATACCCTCAATACCGTTTACAGAGCCGAAAATATGCTCTATACTCTGCTCCTTTAAGCCCTGACGAAAAACACCCAAAAGTGAGGCGTTTATGGCGCAGGTGGGTCCGCCCGACTGTGCAACTGCAATATTCATTATTTCACTTCTCCTACGATTTTTCTACATACATTGTAACATAAAAGCGTACTGTACGCAAGTATTTAGCCCTTTCGTTCACCAAGTGGAATGTAGTCACGACGCTCGCAAACATTTTTGTACGCGGGGCGTATTATTTTGCCCGCATTTGTAAGCTCCTCGATACGGTGCGCACTCCAGCCTGCTACACGCGCTACGGCGAACATAGGTGTATAAAGTGCCGTGGGAACGCCAAGCATATCATACGCAAAACCGCTGTAAAAATCAACATTTGCGGAAACGCCCTTGTAAATCTTGCGTTTTTCGGCAATTATATCGGGTGCAAAGCTTTCAACCTTTTTGTAAAGCTCAAATTCATCCTCTCTGCCCTTTTCGATTGCAAGATTTTCGACAAATCTTTTAAACACCTTGGCACGGGGGTCGGACAAGCTGTAAACAGCATGTCCCATACCGTAAACAAGACCCTTGCCGTCAAAAGCCTTTCCGTCGACAAGCTTTTCAAGATAGCCCTTTATTTCGCTGTCGTTGTGCCAATTTATATTGTTTTTAAGGTCGTTAAACATATTTACAACCTGAATATTTGCACCACCGTGCTTTGGACCTTTAAGCGAGGCAAGCGCGGCGGCTACGGCGGAATATGTATCCGTTCCCGACGATGTTACGACATGGGTGGTAAAGGTAGAGTTGTTACCGCCGCCATGTTCTGCGTGCAAAACAAGCGCCATATCAAGCACGCGCGCCTCAAGGTCTGTATAGCCGCAATCTGGGCGTAGCATATACAAAATGTTTTCAGCGGTTGAAAGCTCGGGCTGTGGGCGGTGTATAACCAACGAGTCGTTATTTTTGTAAAAGCTGCATGCCGCATAGCTGTAAACCGAAAAAATAGGCAAAACGGAAATCAGCATAAGGCACTGTCGCATAACATTTTCAAGCGATGTGTCGTTGGGGTTCGGGTCGTACGGAAATAGTGAAAGAACACAGCGCATAAGGGTGTTCATCATATCCTCCGACGGGGCTTTCATAACGATATCACGCACAAAGTTTTTGGGCAGTGAATGAAAGGCTGACAGCAGGGCACAAAAATCGCCAAGCTGTTCTCTTGTAGGCAGCTCGCCCATAAGCAGTAGATACACAGTTTCTTCGAATCCGAATCTGCCGTCCTGCATAAAGCCCGAGATGATATCCTCGACCTTAATACCGCGATAGTACAGCTCGCCGTCGGCAGGCACGGTTTTGCCGTCGACGGTTTTGGTTGCGGAAATTTCCGAAATCTTTGTAAGACCTGCCAAAACGCCCTTACCGTTGATATCGCGCAAGCCGCGCTTAACATCGTATTTTGTGTACAGCTCTTTATCTATATTGCCGTATTCTTTAAGCTGTTCGCACAGCTTTCCTATTTGTTGTTCGGTTGTGTTCATTGCAATCACCTCTCGCTTCTAATAAGCTTATTTTACCATTTTTTGTGTCTTTTCGCAATATCTGCGGCAAAAATTAACCGTTTGTCTTTAAAATATTATAAATTTATGCTATACTGTAATGTACACGAGGTGATTATATGAACGAGCAAACGACCGAAACAGGCAAAAAGACTTGGAAAAACTATTACTGGTATTATTATAAATGGCATATTTTTATTGCACTTGCACTTGTCGTGACAATCGTTATATGCACGGCGCAGTGTATGGCAAAGGTCGACCCCGATTGCTATGTGCTTTTTTACGCCGACAAATACTATGCCGACGAAATTTTAACTGAGGTTACCGACGAAATAGCCAAATACGCAACAGATGTAAACGGCGACGGTAAGATAAGCATAATGCCCGTCAACTGCACCTTTGCAGAGCGGAATACCGAACGCCGAAACCTTGCAAGACAGCAGGCAATATTGCAAATGACTACCGATAACACCTCTTTTTGGGTGCTTGATGCAAGCGGCGTTTCGCTTTATTATGAAAACGAAGGTATAGATATTTTTGCGGTTGACGACAGCTTTAACTGCTATGATAACCACGCTGTCCGCGCAAAAAACCTTGAAGGCTTTAAAAAGATTGAAAGCTATGAGGGTCGTGAATTTTATGTGTTTGCGCGTAAAGGAAAGGACAAAACCTCGCCGAATAAAATTGCGACCGATATACTTGAAAAAATAGAACAGGCAAAATAGCCTACATCACCGCGGCAATTGCAAGTGTTTCGCAAATTCTGCGGTAAATTGTCTCTGATTTGATTATAGGCAACGGGTTTTCGCCCCTGCCAAGCTCAAAAGTAAACGCAGGCCTTTTGAATTTCAGCGAAAACCAATCCTTAAAGCCGCCTGCGGCTGATATCGCGTTCGGCACAGATACGCCATATCCGCTTGTTACTGAAAAAATGCTTGCCATTTTTCGTTCTATATCGCTAAGCGCGCCATAGCCGCAATAAATAACCTCGCCCTGTGTATGCAGTCCGTAAAACGCGCTGAACTTCAGCGTATTGCAAAGGGTACAAAGTGCAACGGTTTCAGGCTCGCTTTCGGGATATTCACCGCCGAAATACGCCGCACGGGGATTTATAATTCCCGCGGCAAGCTCGGCATCTTTTGTTTTATCCCAATCGGCATCGAAATTGTGGTTTAAATCAACACCGTTTAAATTAGCTTTCCATTTTTTAAAATTCGTTTCGGCAAAGCACGGCGACAGCAAATGACGGTTTACCCCAAGCACGACATCACACCCGTCGGGGTTGCAAACGGGTACAAAGTACAGCGTTTTTGCCTTGAGAATTTCGAAAAAATTTATACCGCAAAACGGCAAGCCGAGCTTAACGGATATGCAAAGCTGTTCTATCCATTTCAGCAACACCGTAGCGGTTATATATTCGTTACCGTGAATTGCGGCGGTAAAAAGCAGACGGTCACGACCCGTGCCGATATATACGCACCTAAGTCTTGTTCCCGAAACCGCACTGCCGAATGAAAAGCTTTTTAAAAAGCGGTATTTTGCGCAAAGCGCGCCGAGTACCGACTCATACGCATTTGATGTATAACCTATGCTTTCGATAATCCTTTCCATACAATCACCCCAATATACCATATGAAAGAAGTGCTGTATATAATGAATTTAAACGAAAAAACACTTAAAGCCGAATACAAGTACCGCGGTGCGATTATAAATATGCGTGTTGACGATGCACTTTTGCCCGACGGTAACACCGCAAAGCGTGAGGTAGTAGAGCATGGCGGCGGTGTTTGTGTTGTGCCTGTAAACGAAAAGGGCGAAATAACAGTTGTGCGGCAGTTTCGCTACCCATATATGAAAACCGTTGTCGAAATACCGGCAGGCAAGCTTGATAAAGGCGAAAAGCCGCTTGCGTGCGGAATACGCGAGCTTAAAGAGGAAACCGGCTGTACTGCTGACAATATGATTTTTTTGGGTGAGCTTTACCCGTCGCCCGGTTATTGCGGTGAAATTATTACAATGTACGCCGCAACGGGACTTCACAGCGGCGAGCAGGATACCGATGATGACGAATTTTTAGAGGTGGACAAAATTTCAATTTCGGACTTTGTCGACAAAATCCTTGCAGGCGAAATACAAGATGCAAAAACACAAACGGCTGTGCTTAAAGCGTACGAGCTGATACGCCGCGGCGAAATCACATATAAATAACAAAAAAGGTGCGAAGCTTCGCACCTTTTTATTTTTATATTGCGGAAAGCTGTTTTTTAACCACCGATGTAAACCAGCAGTAAAGTGCCTCTCCAAGCTCTTGATAAACAGGGTCGCCGTCGTGCGCACACAGCATTGCAAAGGTCTGTCCTATACGGCGTTCAACATCATTTTTTCGGCGGAAAGCAAGATAGTAAAATGACAGCGCGCCGTTATCGGTTGCGGCACGGTACAAATCCGCACCGAAGCCCTTGACAGTTTCGAAAAAAGCGCGCTTTGCCGCAGAGCCGCACTCGCCGTTTTCGCAAAATTGCTCGAACCCCGACTGCGCGGCAAAAGAAAGTAAAATCTGCCTTTGAACAAGCATATCGCCGTCACTTTCCTCGCAACGGGGACCTGTTTCGTTAAGTGCCTTGCGGTACTCGTCTGCGACGGCGGCACCAAGCTTTTTGCCGCGTGCAATATCGTCGGTATCGGGTATCGTCTCGGCAAGACCGTATTGCTTTTTAATATCGTCCGACGGACGATTGCCCGCTATTTTAATATCTCTGTCATCACACATATTCAACCCACCTTTTCGCGGTATTCACGCAAGGCGGCGGCAAGCTGATCGGGGCAGGAGGTCGGCTTGAAGCCGCAACGAATACCCGAAAGCTTTTCGATAACCTCGTCAACGGTTAAGCCCTCGACAAGCTTTGAAATGCCTTGCAAATTGCCGTTACAACCACCGTGAAATTTCACATCGCGAACCTTGCCGTTTTCATCTACGGTAAAATCTATTTGTCGTGAACAGGTGCCTACTGTTTTATATGTATATTCCACTTATAATCAGTCCTTTTTAAAAGTTTCCTTTGAAAATTTTGCGCGCATATAGCCCGTAACATCGTCAAACACGGTACGAAATCCGCAAAAGCCGTTTGGATGTGTACAACCGTTTTCGCTTTGACAGCTTGCCAACCCTAACGAGCCGTTTACGGTTTCAACCACCTCAAGCAAAGTTGTTTCCTCAGCCGATTTTGCCAAGGTATATCCACCCTGCGCACCTTTGAAGGATTTAACTATGCCTGCGGCGACAAGACCGTGTAAAATTTTAAGCGTAAACCGCGGTGTAACACCCGTTGCGGCGGCTATCGACTTTGCATCAAGGCGACCCTCGGCGGCAAGACACTGAACTATGCGTATTGCATAATCGGTTTCAAGATTTAAAAACATTTAAGTCACCTATTTATCTTTAAATTTGTTACTGCGAACAGGGTGACGAAGCTTGCGTAATGCCTTTGCCTCTATCTGTCTTATACGCTCTCGCGTTACCTCGAACTTGGTACCGACCTCTTCCAAAGTGTGGCAACGGCCGTCCTGCAAGCCGAAACGCAGGCGAATAACCTGCTCCTCGCGCGGTAAAAGTGTTTTCAAAACCGCGTCAATATCCTCGTTGGTTATGGATTTAAGCGCCGCCTCGTCGGGTGCCATTGCATCCTCGTCGCGAATAAAGTCCATAAGTCTGCTGTCCTCCTCGGGGCCTATCGGCGTTTCCATAGAAACAGGCTCCTGCGCGACACGCATTATTTCACGAACACGCTCTACGGGTAGCTCCATCTTTTCGGCAATCTGCTCCTCAGACGGTTCTTTGCCGTTTTCGTGCAAAAGCTGACTTTGAACCTTTTTAAGACGGTTTATTGTTTCAACCATATGCACGGGTATACGGATTGTTCGCGCCTGATCGGCAATGGCACGGGTAATTGCCTGACGAATCCACCAAGTCGCATAGGTTGAAAATTTAAAGCCCTTTGAATGGTCGAATTTTTCAACAGCTTTAATA
>CAZIEH010000056.1:0-10494 GCA_964538695.1 uncultured Eubacterium sp.
GAAAAACAGCAGGAGGAAGAAAAACCGAAGGAACCCTCAGACGAGCTGAAAGCATTGCAGGAAATTCGCGATATTTTAAAAAACAATTACGAAAAATAGGCAAACAAAAATCACCCGTAGCGTTAAAGCTTTCGGGTGATTTGTTATTCCTCGTATTTTCGAGAAATTAGTCCTCGGCGATAGCCGAAACAGGACAACCTGCTGCGCAAGAACCGCAGCTGATGCATTTTTCAGCGTCGATTTCGTACTTACCGTCGCCCTCTGCAATAGCCTCAACGGGGCAAGTAGCCTCACAAGCACCGCAGCTGATGCAATCATCGGAAATTTTGTATGCCATTAGTCACACCTCCAAACATATCTACATTATATTGTAACACACATTATAGAAAATGCAAGTAAATTTTTGCCCGTTTTATACAATTTATTCATTTGGCGATATTATTTGTGGACTATTTGCAAGTATAATAATTGCAGTGTAATGTTTGGTCGTAATTTTAAGTAAATTGGGGAAATATTAAATACCGTAACAGCTTTGGTAAATTTATTCCCCTCAATCGTTTTCCGAAATCGCAACAATTAAATCCGAGCTTTCTTCATAAGAAACGGTATACTCTTTGCCCTTTGCAAATTCACCGCTGAAAATTTTGCTTTTTGAAAATGGGTCTAAGCCTAAATAGTATGTTTTGTTACCGCAAACAAAAGTATACTCTGTTTCAAACGGACTTAAAGAGAACGCGGCGCGTTTTTCGCTTTCGTAATAACCTACAACGGTTTTGATTTTCGGGTTTATTGCCGATTTTAAAGTAAAACCGCCGCCGAGAATTATCAGCGCAATCGCAACCGCGACGGTAATAAGCCTCTCATACAGCTTAAACCTTTTTCCGAAAACAAGGAGTATAAAAACAAGTAACAGTGCTATAACAACCAAAAATACAACTCTAAGCCACAGTGCGGAAAAATTGTACATATCTCATCCTCCGTATATCCGAAACCGCATAAATAAAAGCGGTGCGGTATTACCGATATGATTTTACCATATTTTGCGATTGTTTGCAATTCGGATATCAAGGAAAATCGGCAATCGCGCCCTTTCGCCGTAGTTGACAAATATACTGCGGTATGGTAAAATTATCGGTATATTTTAAAAGAGGGATTTGAAAAGTATGGGAATAGCAGAGCTTTTGTTGCTTGCGGTGGGGCTTTCTATGGATGCCTTTGCGGTTTCGGTTTGCAAGGGTCTTGCAATGAAACGGGTCACGCTTGGCGGTGCGGCGATTTGCGGCGCTTGGTTTGGCGGATTTCAGGCGCTTATGCCTTTTATAGGTTATATACTCGGTTCGCGGTTTGAAAAATACATCGACGCGGTTGCCCCGTGGGTTGCGTTTGTACTGCTGCTGTTAATCGGTGTGAATATGATAAGAGAGGCTGTGACCGACGACGAAGAAGAGGAGTCGGCAGGGCTTGATGTTAAAACAATGTTTTTAATGGCGGTCGCAACAAGCATAGATGCACTTGCCGTCGGCATAACCTTTGCCTGTGTTCCGCTGAAGCTGATTTCGGCTACACCCATTTTAAACACACTTGTCGGTGTAATTATAATAGGTATAATTACCTGTGTGCTTTCTATGGTGGGTGTAAAGGTCGGCAATGTTTTCGGCACAAAATACAAAAAGCGTGCCGAAATTGCAGGCGGCGCAATACTTATTTTGCTCGGTGCGAAAATTTTGCTTGAGCATTTCGGTGTTATTTAGAAACAGGGGATTATTGTGCAAAAGAACTTAACCAAAGGCAGTGTTCTTAAAAATACCGTTTATTTTTCTCTGCCGTACCTATTGTCATATTTTTTGCAAACGCTGTACGGTATGGCTGATTTATTTATTGTGGGCATAAACGGCGATGTTGCGGCAACTACCGCGGTTTCTGTCGGCTCGCAGGTAATGCATATGCTAACGGTAATTACCGTGGGGCTTGCCATGGGTACAACGGTTTGCACAAGTCGCGCTGTCGGCGGTGATGACCGCAACGCTTTGGAACGATATGTAGGCAACACCGTAACTCTTTTCGGCGCATTTGCCGTAATTTTGACCGTGGTGCTTGTTTTGCTTGTTCGCCCCATAACCGATGCTGTTTCCACACCGCGCGAGGCTTTTGACGGTACGGTGCAGTACCTTACAATATGCTTTTGCGGTATTCCTTTTATCGTCGCATACAATATTATTTGTGCGGTTTTCCGCGGAATGGGCGATTCGAAAAGCCCAATGTATTTTGTGGCGATTGCGTGCGCGGCGAATATCGTGCTTGACTGTGTTTTCATACTTGTTTTCGAGATGGGCGCCGCAGGTGCGGCTCTCGGTACGGTTGCGGCACAGGCTATAAGCGCAATTGCGGCGTGTATTTATATGGTAAAGCGCAAAAGCGGCATTCGCTTTACGCCGCGGCTTGAACGCAAATATATCGGCGAAATTCTTTCGGGCGGCGTGCCGATAGCCGTGCAGGACGGGCTTATTCAAATAGCCTTTATCGTAATAACCGTAATTACCAACCGTCGCGGTCTGACCGATGCCGCCGCGGTGGGGATAGTTGAAAAAATTATCGGCTTTTTATTCCTTGTGCCGTCATCTATGCTTTCGGCGGTGTCTGCGCTCGGTGCGCAAAATATCGGCGCGGGCAAGCCGTGGCGCGCGGTACAAACCCTGAAATACGCCGTCGTTATAACCGTATTGTTCGGGATTTTTGTTACACTGCTGACACAGCTTGCGGCAGAAAATGCGGTATCACTTTTTACTTCCGATAACGCCGTAATTGTTGCGGGCGGACAGTATTTGTGCGGCTATATTTTCGACTGCATTTTTGCTGGTATACATTTCAGCTTCAGCGGTTATTTCTGTGCGTGCGGTAAATCATGGATATCTTTCTTGCATAACATAACGGCTATCATCGTTGCGAGGATACCGCTTGTATACCTTATGTCCGAAATGTTCCCTGCGACATTACTGCCTATGGGTGTTGCGACGGCGACGGGCTCTGCGGTGTCGGTTATAATTTGCATAGCGGCGTTTGCCGTACTGCGTAAAAAGGTAGGTAAAATACAAAATGCCACTGTGTGAAAAAACGGTATATATAAAAGAGCCGACCTCTTTACAATGCGGTCAGGCGGTGCTTGCAATGCTTTCCGGCAAGACAGTTGACGAGGTTTGCACCGTCGTGGGTACTGTGCGCGAAACCACCCTTAAAAATATGTTCGACGCGTTACGCACTTTCGGTATCGAACACGGCACAGAGCGTGTGCAGGTAACGCATAAATCACAGCTTCCGCACGTGTGTATTTTAAGCTTGGAAACGCCCCGCTGTTGGCATTGGTCGCTTTACCGCGACGGCGTGTTTTACGACCCCGAGCATGGTGTTATGGACGAATTTCCCGAATGTAACCGCAAATATTATTGGCAAATATACGATTAAAAAGCAGACGGTGCGACCGCAAAAGCCGCATCGTCTGCTTTTTTGTCGTGTAAGGACTAAGATTTGACAAAATGCAACGCACAGTGTATAATAGCAAGGTATTTGTGAAAATTTTGAAAGGGTAGATAAAATGAAAAAGAAGTTAATGCGACTTGTGTCCTGCTTTATGGCGGTTGCCACACTGCTTGGCACAATGGGCTTCGGTGCCGCGGCGGCATCGGCAAAAAATCGGCTTAATCAAGACTATAATGTGTTTATCGATGCAATGGACTACCTCGGGTACAATATCGAGGATTACCGCAAAACCAATATTTGGCTTATCGGCAGTATTTTGCAAGAGCCGTATGCCACAACGGGTATTACCTACGGCACGGGCAGTAAGGGTATAGAAAAGGTTGTCGATTCCACAACTGTCAGCGGCTATGCACCCGACTTAAAGCATTTTAAAAGAAAAGGCTTTGTTTGCGCGTCGTTCGTTTCGTATGTTTATCTAAACTACCTGCCGAATGTTGCAGGCTATGATACCTCGGCTTTGGCAGAGGCTATGGAGGGCAGAAATTACGAAACCGTTTCTTCGTGGTACAAGGCTACCGAACAGCTTGTTAAAAAGGGTCTTGCAACCAAAATCAAGAAAAAGAGTCAGCTTGAGGTCGGCGATATTGTTTTCGTTGATAAGGACAAAACCATTAACGACCATGTAAGCGTGTATATCGGCAAGCGCCGCGGATATCACAGTGTTATACATTGCGGTAACAAACGCGGTCCCGACTTTTGTAACTTTGCGCTTTTCAAATATTTCGACGATATGGATTTCGCATATGCCGTAAGACTTAAATTCCCGTTAAAAACCGAGGTTTCACTGTCCTGCACCAACTGTACCTATGACGGCAAGGTTAAAAAGCCTACGCTTAAGGTTACAGATGCGGCAGGCAAAACCATCGACAAAAAGTATTATGATGTTACATATCCTTCGGGCAGAAAAAATATCGGCACATATCCCGTTCGTGTCGATTTTAAGGGCAAGTACACCGGTTCAAGGACTGTTAAGTTTACAATAAGCCCCAAAAAGTCAAGTGTTAAAACAATTAAGGGCGGAAAAAAGAATTTCACCGTTACTTGGGGTACAAATTCGTCATCAAGCGGTTATCAGGTTAAGTACAGTACAAACAAAAGCCTGAAAAAGGCAACCACCGTTACATATAAGGGTAAGGATGTTAAAACCGCAAAAATCAGCGGTCTTAAATCCAAAACAAAGTATTATGTAAAGGTGCGCGGATACAGAAGTGTAAAGGTAAACGGCAAATGGTGTAAGTTGTATTCATCTTGGTCGGGTACAAAAAACATAACCACAAAATAGAAAAAAGCTGTTTTACGGTTCGTTAAAGAACGGTAGAACAGCTTTTTTGTCGTGTTATGATAAAAAATTACATCTGCTTTCTTCCCTCAAGTGCTTTTGCAAGGGTTACCGAATCGGTATATTCAAGACTGCCGTTTACGGGTATTCCGTAAGCAAGGCGCGTTGCGGTTATGCCAAGCGGCTTTACAAGGCGGCTGATATAGCTTGCGGTGGTTTCGCCCTCAACCGACGGGTTTGTTGCCATTATTATTTCCTTAACCTCGTCGCCCGAAAGGCGCGTCATAAGCTCTTTAAGCTTTATTTGCTCCGGCCCTATGCCGTCAATCGGCGACAGCACACCGTGCAGTACATGGTAAAGACCGTGATAATCGCGTGTTTTCTCAAGCTTTATAACATCGCGCGGGTCTTCCACAACGCATATTGTGCCGCGGTCACGGTTGTCATCGGCACAAATCGGGCAAAGCTCGCGGTCGGTAAGATTTTGGCAAACGGGACAGTAGTGAAGACTGCGGCGTGCGGAGGTTATCGAGTCGCACAGCTCGGTTGCCTGCTCTTCAGGCATTGAAAGAACATAAAAAGCCAAGCGTGCGGCAGATTTTCTGCCGACACCGGGCAGTCGTGCAAAAGCATCGGTAAGCCGCGAAAGCGGCGGTAAATCATAGCTTGCCATTAGAACATACCCGACATACCCGGGATATTAAGCCCTGCGGTTATGCCGCCCATTTCGCTTTCTGCGGTTTCTGTTGCGTTGCGAACAGCCTCGTTCACTGCAACTGTTATAAGGTCTTCAAGCATTTCAACATCCTCGGGGTCGACGGCATCGGGGTTAATGGTAAGCTTTTTAATCTCGTGCTTGCCGTTTACGGTAACCTCAATCATACCGCCGCCTGCGGTTGCTGTAAATTCACGCTCGTCAAGGTCGGCTTGCAGATCTGCCATATCCTGTTGCATCTGCTGTGCTTTTTTCAGCATGGCGTTCATATTGTTGCCGCCTTTTGTCATACCGGGTACTCTTGCTTTCATAAATAATCTCTCCTTGATTTTTATTCGCCGCCAAGCTTGTTAAGACGGTCGATAAACCCAAGCATAGGGTCGTTTTTTATTTCGTGCGTTTCCTTTTCCATAACGGGTACAAGTCGCTTGCCCGTAACCGTGGCTATCGCATCACACAAGCCGCGGTAATTTATACCGTCGGTTCTTGCCAGCATATGTCGCAGCTGCGAGGACTGCGAGTGAACTATAACGCGGTCGCCGCACAAATCGGCGGTAGAGCCGTTTAGCATAGCGAACATCATAGGCGCGTTTTTGTAGCAGGTTGCTATAACATCGCCCCACTGTGTAAAGGGAATGACACCGCTTGCCGTGTCTACGGCTTCCTCAGTCGGCGTGTCGGGCGACTCGGTAGGCTCGTCAGCCTGCGGTGCGGTAGTCTTTGGTATATCTGCGGTTGGCTCTTCGGCTTTCTGCGCAGTGCTTTGAATTTTCGGAACAGCGGCTTTAACGGGTGCGGCGATTTGTACGCCGTCGGCAAGCCGTCTTTCAATCGCCTCTATCCTTGCCGAAAGTGCCTCGGGCGAGGTGTCGGTGTTGGGCGAGCAAAGCTTTATTATTGCCATTTCAAGCATACTTCTGCGCCCCGAATTATCCATTTGCGAATATGCGTTTTCAAGCTCTTTTAAACAACGCAACGCGGCGGCGGCACCGCTTGTTTTTGCAAACTCTGCATACGCCGCGGCGGCATTTGCCGTTGTGCCTACTGCGGATTGCGGTGATACACCTGCGCAAATAAGCATTATTTTACGCCAAAAATCGCACATTTCGCGGCAAAGTCTGCCCATATCAACACTGTCGGCGTGCAGCTTTGCAACCGTTTCAAGTGCCGCGGCGGTTTCACTGTTTTGTATATTGCCGCACAACGCGAATAAATAGTCGTCAGATGCCCTGCCGCAAACCGAGTTGACGGTATTTTCGTCGATATCACTGCCTACCGCGGCGCAAAGGTCAAGAATTGAAAGCGCATCGCGCATACCGCCGTCGGCAAGAACGGCAATCAGCTCTGCCGCTGTGTCGGTAAGCGTAAGTCCCTCGCTTTCGGCGACATAGTGCAGTCGCGCGGCGATAACCTCCGGCTCAATCCGTTTAAAATCAAAGCGCTGACAGCGCGAAAGAATTGTCGGCAATATTGACTGTATTTCGGTAGTGGCGAGAATAAACACCGCGTGCTCGGGTGGCTCCTCCAAGGTTTTCAGCAGTGCGTTCGATGCGGCTGTTGAAAGCATATGAACCTCGTCAATAATGTAAACGCGGTATTTCGCCTGTGCAGGTGCGAAAACTATGCGGTCGCGCAGGTCGCGTATGTGGTCAACACCGTTGTTAGATGCGGCATCTATCTCTACAACATCGGGGATAGAGTCATTAAGTATACCCACGCAGTTTTCACATTTGCCGCAGGGATTGCCGTCAACGGGGTTAAGGCAGTTTACGGCGCGTGAAAGAATTTTCGCACAGGTCGTTTTGCCCGTTCCGCGCGAGCCTGTAAAAAGATATGCGTGCGAAACCGCACCGCGCTGTACCTGATGGCGCAGTGTGGTGGTTATATGCTCTTGCCCCACAACATCGGAAAAAACAAGAGGTCTGTATTTACGGTACAGTGCTTTATACATTTTGCACGCTCCTTTATAATCAGTTCAGAAAAAGCGTACCCTTTAATGTACAAACGAACAGACTTACTGCGGCACACGAAATGCTCCACTTAATGCTGCTCGGTTCCCCGCCTGACATGGTTCATGGTATTCCGTCGCACAGGGCCCACCCGTTTGTACACTAAAAGGTACGCCTACTACACATATTATACTATATACTTTTCCAAATTACAAGCAAATTTTAAAAAACGCTTGCTTTTTTTAAAAAATATGGTATAATAATTATCGTAAGATTATTTTGTTGTAAAAGGAGAGTGGGTTTTGCCCACTCTCTTGTTTTTACGGCAATGGTTTTTTGCTTGAAAGGAGAATGATGCTTTAAAATGGCAGCATCGAAAACAGCACAAATTGTTGCACAGCTTGTAAAGCCCGAAATAGAAAAGCTGGGCTTGCGACTTTGGGATGTCCGCTTTTTAAAAGAGGGCGCATCGTGGTATTTGCGTGTTTATATCGACAGCGATAACGGCATAAGCATTAACGACTGTACCGATGTTTCACACGCGATTGACCCCATTATAGACGATGCCGACCCGATAAAGGAGTCGTATTATTTAGAGGTTTGCTCACCCGGTGTAAACCGTTTGCTTAATTCAGACGAGCATTTTTCGTCTATGACGGGCAAAAGCGTTACGGTACACACGGTACGCGCCGAAAACGGTGTGCGCGATTTTTGCGGCACACTGGTTGCCCGTAATCGCGATGCGGTGGTTATAACGGTCGACGGTGCCGAGTTTGCAATACCCCGTTCGAATGTTGACAGTGTTCGCCTTGACGACGAAAAGTCGGAACAGTGATTTTTTAGGAGGAATTGAGAAAAATGAGCAGTGAAATAGTAAAGGCTATAAAATTTATGGCAGAGGAAAAGGGTATCGACAGCGAGCTGTTGGCGCAAAAGGTCGGCGGCGCAATCGTTACATCTTGCAAAAAGGCATACGGCGGCAACGAAATAACAGGCTGTGAGGTGGATATGGATAACGATGTTTTCCGCATATTCATTCGAAAAAATGTTGTCGAGGAAATTGAAAACGAGTATACCGATATTTTGCTTGACGATGCAAAGCAGTATGATAAAAATGTCGAAATAGGCGGCTTTGTCGAAATTGATTTGGATACCAAGAAGTTCGGCAGAATTATTGCACAGTCGGCGAAGAATGTTATACATCAGGGTATACGCGAGGCAGAACACGGCAAGGTTTTAGAGGAGTTCCAAAGCAAGAACAAGGACATTGTCACCGCTATTGTTCAGCGTATTGACCCCAAAACAGGTAACGCGACAATAACAATAAACGGCAGTGAGGCGGTTTTGCCGAAGATTGAGCAAATCCCCGACGAACAGCTTGCCGAGGGTGACCATATAAAGGTTTACATCGTTGATGTTCGCTCTACCGAAAAGGGTCCGCGCATAATGCTTTCAAGAACACATCCTGGTCTTGTAACCCGCCTTTTCGAGGCAGAGGTTCCCGAAATTTTCGACGGCACTATCGAAATAAAGGCGG
This sequence comes from uncultured Eubacterium sp., assembly GCA_964538695.1. Lineage (GTDB taxonomy): Bacteria > Bacillota > Clostridia > Oscillospirales > Acutalibacteraceae > UMGS1532. Next base: position 9,015 of record CAZIEH010000056.1, read on the forward strand.
TTTCCCGTCAGGCAGGCTCGCGTACAAAGCTTGCTGTGCTTTCGAATAACGACGAAATTGACCCGATAGGCGCCTGTATAGGTCAGCGCGGTATGCGTGTCAACAATATTGTTGAAGAGCTGTGCGGCGAGAAGATAGATATCGTAAAATATTCAGAAGACCCGTCGGCGTTTATATCAGAGGCACTTTCACCCGCAAAGGTTGTCGGTGTCGAAATTTTGGACGAAGAGCAAAAATCCTGCCGTGTAACCGTGCCCGATGCACAGCTTTCGCTTGCGATAGGCAACAAGGGTCAAAATGTTCGTCTTGCGGCAAAGCTTACGGGCTGGAAGATAGATATTCGCCCCGAAAGCGGCTTTTTCGGCGAAGATGAAACCGAGGAAGAGGAATAATTAAAAGGAGCAGTACACCGATATGCAACAACGAAAAATACCTATGCGTATGTGTACGGGCTGTGGCGAACGAAAGCCAAAGCAACAGCTTGTGCGCGTCGTAAGAACGCCCGACGGTGCGGTTGTAATCGATACGGTCGGTAAGGTGTCGGGTAGAGGCGCATATATTTGCAAAAGTGCCGAATGTCTTAAAAAAGCCGTAAAAAGCGGCAGAATATCGCGCACCTTCGGTGTGCCCGTGCCTGAGGAAATTTACTCCGATTTGGAGGCAGATTTAGCTGAATAACGATAAATTTTTAGGAATGTTGGGCATCTGCCGCAAGGCACGCAAGCTTGAAATAGGTTTTGCGCGCTCGGCAGAGTTGCTGAAAATCGGCAAGGGCAATTGCGTTTACATCGCGTCCGACCTGTCGCCGAAAACCGAAAAGGAGCTTTCGTACATCGCGGATAAGTCGAACATTCCCGTGGTTCGCACTTGTTACGACAGCACCACCCTGTCACAGGCGGTCGGCATAAAGACCGGTATTGTGACCGTCAATGACGAGGGCTTTACAAAAGCCCTTAAAGATAAATACAAGGGGGAAGCATAAATGAATAAAAAATACCGCGTTCACGAAATTGCAAAGGATTTTGACAGAACAAGCGAAGAAATTTTGGAAATTCTTGCCGAGTTTTCAAAAGATGAAAAAAAGAGTATGACGGTTTTAGAGCCGAACGAGCTTGATTTTATTTTCGAAAAGCTTACCAAGAAATTCTCGGTAAAAAGCTTTAAGGATTATCTTTCAACCGCAAAAAAGGAACAGCCCGAGAAAAAACCCGAGAAAAAGCCCGCAAAGCGTGAAAATACCGCAGATGACCGCCGTGCCGAGCAGGAGCGTATTGCAAAACAGCTTTTAGAGGCAGCCGCGCTTGCCGCAAAGCAAGAAAAAGAGGGCAAGGCTAAAGAGGAAAAGGCTGTTGATAAAAAGGCTGAGGAGAAAAAACAGTCCGAGCCTAAAAAAGAGCAGAAAAAGCAGGAAAACAAGGCGGCAAATAAGCCCGAGCAAAAGAAAGCCGAGCCGAAGAGCGAGGCGGCACCCAACCTGCAT
>CAZIEH010000057.1:0-10466 GCA_964538695.1 uncultured Eubacterium sp.
AGTGTTTTCTTCGCACTAAGGCACGCCTCGGTAAGCTTAATTGCTGTAAGCAGACCGTCGCCCGTAGTGGCATATTTGCTTAAAATTATGTGACCCGACTGTTCACCGCCGACACAGTTGCCGAACTCTGCCATATTTTCCCAAACATAGCGGTCACCGACAGTGGTCTGCGTATAGGCGATATCCGCCGCGTCAAGAGCCTTGTAAAGACCCATATTTGACATAATTGTCGTAACAACCGTGTTATTTGTCAGCACACCGCTGTTTTTCATATCAACGCCGAATATGTACAGTATATGGTCGCCATTTATAACATTGCCGTTTTCATCAACCGCAATACAGCGGTCGGCATCGCCGTCGAAAGCAAAGCCCATATCAAGCCCGTTTTCTTTAACATATTGCTGTAAAACCTCAATATGTGTCGAACCGGCGTTGTTATTGATATTTGTACCGTCGGGGGCATTGTTGATAGTGTGAGTTTTTGCGCCCAAGGCCTCGAAAACGCTTTTCGCAATCATCCAAGCACTGCCGTTTGCGCAGTCAAGACCGATATTAAGGTGCTTAAACGAATGTGCCGAAAGCGAAATGAGGTAACCGATATAGCGGTTTCTGCCTGCCGAAAAATCAACACTTTTGCCGACATCGGCGCCGCTTGCCATAGGAATATCGTCACCGTATACACCAAGGTCTTTCAAATTGCCGTCAAGATACAGCTCTATTTTTTCAATAGTAGCATCATCCATCTTTTCGCCGTAGGCATTTACAAGCTTTATACCGTTATCGTAAAACGGATTATGACTTGCCGAAATCATAACGCCGCAAGCAAAATCATCTTGCTTTGTGACATATGAAACACTGGGTGTAGTTGTAACATGCAGTAAATACGCATCTGCACCCGAGGCGGTAAGACCTGCCGCGATTGCGTATTCGAACATATAGCTTGAAAGGCGTGTATCTTTACCTATAACAACCTTTGCTTTTTCGCCGCGAAGACTGCCGTAGTACCACCCGAGAAACCTGCCGATTTTGTACGCGTGCTCGCCCGTAAGGGTTTTGCCCGCTTCACCGCGGAAACCGTCGGTTCCGAAATATTTGCCCATTTTACCACTTCTTTCGTTTATTGGCGGCAAGCCGCCTTTCTTGCAAAACGCCGTGATTAAGCACGGTGTTTGAAAAATGCGACAGTAAAACAGCTGTCACAAACGATAAAACAAACCACTTGTATTTTATCATATATATCACAAACCGTCAAGTCCCGTTCACAATCACACACCCATAAAAACAGCGTGCCTACGCCGAAATTCATCAGGATATAACCTTATAAATTTTGTCATAGACACGCTTTATGTATTACAAAAGATTTATACCGTGTTCTTTGCAGGCTTTTTCGACCTCACTCGGCCAAATGGAAGATTGCACCTCGCCGATGTGCATTTTTTCAAGCAAAAGCATACAAAGTCGCGACTGACCTATGCCGCCGCCTATTGTCAGCGGAAGTGTACCGTCAAGTATACCCTTGTGATAAGGGAATTTTTCACGCTCGGTACAGCCCTCAACAGAAAGCTGACGGTGCAGGCTTTCGGCATCTACACGAATACCCATAGAGGAAATTTCAAGCGGAGCATCAAGCACGCTGTTGTAAAAGAAAAGGTCACCGTTAAGCTGCCAATCGTCGTAATCGGGCGCTCTGCCGCCGTGCTTTACACCGCTTTTCAGCTTTTCGCCGATTTGCATAATAAACACGGTCTTGTGTTCGCGTACAATTCTGTCCTCGCGCTCGACAGGGGTTAAATCGGGATACATATCCTCAAGCTCCTGTGCGGTAACGAAAAACACATCTTCACTTATGGGGTTTTTAAGGCTTGGATACTCGTTTTGCACCTTTTCGTGCGCCGCACATACCGCGCGAACTATTTTGCGCACCGTACGCTTTAAATATTCCAAATTGCGCTGTTCGGGGGTGATTACGCGTTCCCAATCCCATTGGTCAACATAAATAGAGTGAATGTTATCCATATCGTCGTCACGGCGAATTGCGCTCATATCCGTATAAAGTCCCTCACCTGCGGCAAAACCGTAGCGGTAAAGCGCCAGTCTTTTCCATTTTGCCAAGGACTGAACAACCTCTGCCTCTGTACCTGTTTCACGAATGGTGAAGTGTACCTTTCGCTCGGTTCCGTTAAGGTCATCGTTAATGCCGCTTTCCTTTGTAACAAACAGCGGCGCACTTATGCGTTGCAAATTAAGCGCAGGCTTTAACTCGTGCTGGAAAGTATCCTTAACATACTTTATGGCACGCTGTGTATCGCGCAACGACAGTGTTGAGCGATAACCCTCTACCATTTTCAAACTCTGCATTTTTCATTCCTCCCTATTACAGCACAGTGCTGAGTTTAAACCAACGGCGCAAGCAAAGCGCTTGTTATGCCGAAGTATATAAGCAACGATATTGCATCGACAATAGTTGTAATAAACGGACTCGCCATAACCGCAGGGTCAAGATGCACTGCCGAGGCAAGTATAGGCAACGAACAGCCGACAAGCTTTGCGATTATAACCGTAAACAACACTGTTAGACATACCGTAAGCGTGATAAGGCAAACCGTGCCGATATCGTACCCAGCAAAGGTGTTTAGCAGTAGATTGTCGATGGTGATTATTTTTACGAAATTAACCGCCGCAAGCGAAATACCGCACGCCAAGCCCACGCGTAGCTCTTTTAAAATAACGCGTAACAGGTCACCTATTTTAATTTCTTCAAGTGACAGACCGCGAATAACCGTAACCGCCGCCTGCGAGCCGCTGTTACCGCCCGTGTCCATAAGCATTGGTATAAATGATGTAAGCACAACAATGCTTTTCAGCTTATCCTCGAAGCCCGATATTATAGCACCCGTAAAGGTTGCCGAAACCATAAGAATCATAAGCCACGGTATGCGTTTTTTAAAGGTTTCGAATATGCCTGTTTTAAGATACGGCTTATCATTCGGAATAATAGCCGCCATTTTTTCGATATCTTCGGTGTTTTCTTCCTCGATAACATCCATCGCATCGTCGAAAGTGACGATACCGACAAGGCGATTTTCACGGTCGACAACAGGCACAACCGAAAAATCGTATTTATTAAAAAGTCTTGCGACATTTTCTTTATCGTCAAGGGTACCGGCGGAGATAACATTCTCCTCCATAATATCCTTAATAAGCTTATTTCCGTCGGCAAGCAGCAGGTCCTTAACCGTAACAACACCCTCAAGCTTGCGGTTTGAGTCAATACAGTAGCAGGTGTAAACGGTTTCTTTGTCAATACCCGTTTTTCTTATATGACTGAAAGCCTGCTTGACCGTCATATCCTTTTTAAGGTCGACAAACTCGGGTGTCATAATACTGCCCGCGCTGTCCTTTGGGTATTTAAGCAGCTCGTTTATGGCGCGGCGTGTGTTGCTGTCGGACTGTCGCAAAATACGCTTTACGACATTCGCAGGCATTTCCTCTATAATATCAACCGCATCATCAAGATACAGCTCGTCTAAAACCTCTTTCAGCTCGAAATCCGAAAAGCTTTTTATAAGTGCCTGTTGCATATCCGCATCAAGCTCTACAAAGGTATCGGCGGCAAGCTCTTTCGGTAAAAGTCTGAAAACCAAGCTGCGCTTCTCGCCCTCAAGCTCCTCAAAAAGCGGCGCCAAGTCCATCGGCATTATCTCCGCAAGCTCGCGGCGCAAGGCGGCGTAACGCTTGTTTTCAAGCAAATCTAAAATATTATCGATAATCTTTTCCATTTCTTCCGGCATTTTTCATTGTTCTCCCTTCGATATAATACAATGAAAAACACAAAGCAATGTGTGGGGTACGGCAGACACCGCGAAATGCCCTAACGACTGCCGAAAGGCGAAATGCACCGACCGGTTTCGGTGGTGTAAGCCGTGGCTGTTTCCGCGGTGTAGCTACCTCGGGGCTTTGTGCTTTTACTATGACCTGCGTCCACTGTCGGTTCACTTCCTTTTTCATAAATTTTAACTACTCGTATTATTTTACCACTTTTTTCGCCGTTTTACAACAGCCGCGGCAAATTTTTCTTGTTAAATTTTCACTTTACAAGGCTTCTCAGCCCTTTCGGGTATCCGTTTTTAAGGCGTGCGCCGCTTGCCTTGCCGAAAGAAAGCGGTATTCCGTCGACACATACGCGGCAATAGCCCGAAAAGCCCTCTGCGGCAATTTCCTCGCCATGCAAAAAAGCCGCTGTTTCGGGGCTGTCGGCAGACAGCATAATGTTGTTCTGCGTTTTTACGGCAGGCGAGGCAAACATAGCGTGCGACGGCTGAAGTCTGCCCTTTCTTTCACCGCCTATTTGCAAGCCCTGTCTTATAATGCCAAGCCCTTTCGGCAACGCGCCGACGGGCGAAAGATATATTGTGTCGCCGACCGACAAAAGCGTGCCGTTCGGCAATACTACACCGTTTTTTTCACAAAACTCATCAAGTGCTTTTTTATGTATTGCGGATATTTCGCTCTTTTCGCACGGCAGTGGCGTTCTTTCGGCATTACCGCGCTTTTTAAACCGCGCCACAAAATGTCCCTCTCCGCCGTCCATAGGTAACACGCGTAGGGCGTTTTCAAGCCCTATTGCCCGTCTTGCGGCGCTTTCGTTTACGGCATAAGCCTCAAACTCGGGGTGAGCCTCCAAAAAGCGTTTGACATTATTTTCATTTTCTTCAAGTGAAAAGGTGCAGGTAGAATACACAAGCGTACCGCCGTCGCGTAGCATTTCGGCGGCTGAATTTAATATTTCAAGCTGTCTTTCGGCGCAGGCGGCAACATTTTCGACACTCCACTGCGAAAGTGCCTGCGGCTCTTTTCTGAACATTCCCTCGCCCGAGCAGGGTGCATCAACCAAAATTTTATCGAAAGCACCGCCAAGCGATTTTGCCAAGGCATCGGGCATTGCCGAGGATACTATGCCGTTGGCAACACCCATTCTTTCAAAATTCGAAACTATTATCTGCGCGCGGCGAAATACGGCATCGTTCGACCAAATAACGCCGTTTTCACCAAGCTTTGCCGCAATTTGCGTGGATTTACCACCAGGTGCGGCACAAAGGTCAAGCACAACATCATCGGGCTCGATTTCAAGCAGCTCTACCGCCGAGCCTGCCGACGGCTCTTGCACATAAAAGGCACCCGCGTGGTGGTATACATCAAGCCCTATACGCTGTTCACCGTCGATATAAAACGCCTCTTTGCAAAACGGCGACTCGCCCGTAACAGCTATATGCGATAACAGCTTTTCACGCGTGCATTTAAGCGGATTTAGACGAATACCGCGAAAAGGCGGCTTTTGTATTTCGTCAAAAAAGCTTTCGCCGTCTTCATAATGCATCAGCACCCGACGCATATTCTCAACAAATTTTTCGGGTAAATTCAAGGTAATCACCACATTCTTTAATTATACAATCCATCGGCAAAGCCGTTACCGATAATTTCGTCGGCAGGACAGGAAAACACAAATGCGCCGTCTTGCTTTCGCAAAATTCTTTCAAGCTCGGCAAGCTGTCTGCGGCGCACGGCGCATACAAGCATTGTTTTCGATTTGCCCGTGTATCCGCCCAAAACGGAAATTTCGCTGATACCGCGTTTAAGCAGGTCGAAAATCGCCGCTTTTGTTTTTTCGGGTGTTTCGGTTATAATAAACACTATTTTACCGCCGTTTGTTCCGCACAAAGCTTTGTCTATAACAGCAGATGATATTACAATTGACAAAACCGCATACAGCGCCGTTTCTATATCGCCGTAAACCGCACAGGAGGCGGCAATGACCGCCGCATCGAACAGCAGCATAAGTCTGCCCATCGTAAAATACGGGTAGCGAAGCTTTATAAGCTTTGCCGCAATATCAATACCGCCGCTTGTACCGCCGTGTAAAAAAATCATAGCCAAACCACTGCCGATAAGGGTACCGCCCGCTATTGCGCAAATAATACTGTCGCGGCTGATTATCGGCAGACAGGCGGCAAAAATATCCATAGAAACCGAAATAACGACAGTAGAAACCGCGGTTTTTATTATTGTATTAACGCCGAGCTTTATAAAGCCCACCGTTATAAGCGGAATATTAAGCAGTAACAGCACCGTGCCCGTTGCAATGCCGAAAAGGCGACTGAAAATTGCCGCTATACCCGTAAAGCCGCCGGGCGATATTTCGGCAGGGTCTAAAAACGCGGATACACCAAGCGCAAACAGAACACTGCCGATAACTATAAAGCCGTAATCGATAATAATATTTTTGTTTTTCAATTCACACACCGTCCGTCAACGGATAGTGTATGCGTTTATTTGTTTTTTATGCCAATACCGACAGCAAAAGCAACCCGACACAGCGAACCGCAAACGCAACCACCCAAGCAATGGCACACTGCAAAACGCAGGTAATTACCGCGGCGCGAGTACCGCCAAGCTCTCGCTTAACCGTTGCAATGGCGGCAACACAAGGTGTGTAAAGCAATACAAACACCAAGAACACTATTGCGGTAAGAGGTGTAAACAGGCTTGTTATACTACTGCCACCCAGCAAAAGCGTAAGTGTTGAAACAACACTTTCTTTCGCGGTGAAGCCCGTTATTAAGGCGGTAGATGCGCGCCAATCGCCGAACCCGAGAGGGGCAAAAATCGGGGCTATTGCACCGCCGAGAATTGCAAGCAGGCTCTTTTCGGGCGAGTCGGCAACATTTAGCCGTATATCAAAGCTTTGCAAAAACCAAACGACAATAGATGCGGCAAAAATTATTGTAAACGCCTTTTGCACAAAGCCCTTTGCCTTGTCCCACAGCAGGCGCGCAACACTTTTTGCACCGGGCATACGATAATTCGGCAATTCCATAACAAACGGCACGGGTGAGCCGCGAAATTTTACGGCGCGCAAAATAAGCGCATAGAATATACCGCAAAGTATGCCGAAAAGGTAAAGCGCAACCATGGCAAGTGCGCGATACTGCTTTTCGAAAAACGCGGTTACAAACATTGCGTATATAGGCAGTTTCGCAGAACAGCTCATAAAAGGTATAAGCAGAATAGTCATTTTTCTGTCGCGCTCGCTTGAAAGTGTGCGTGTTGCCATTATTGCAGGCACGGAACAGCCGAAACCGACAAGCATAGGTACAAAGCTTCTGCCCGAAAGTCCAAGCTTTCGTAACGGTCTGTCCATTACAAACGCAACACGCGACATATAGCCCGTATCCTCTAAAATAGATAAAAAGAAGAACAGTGTTACAATCGTCGGCAAAAAGCTTAAAACACTGCCGACACCTGCGCAAATTCCGTCCACCACAAGCGAGCGAACCACACTGTTCACCTCAACAGCGGCAAGACCGCTGTCGATACAGCCTATGACAAAATCGACACCCATACCCATAAGGTCGGACAGAAACGCACCTATAAAGCTGAAGGTCATAAAAAATATAAGTGCCATTATCGCCAAAAAGCAGGGTATTGCGGTGTATTTGCCCGTCAGCAGTCTGTCGATTGCCATACTGCGGCGATGCTCGCGGCTTTCGCGCGGTCTGACAACCGTTTCGGCACAAAGGCTTTCAAGAAAGCTGAACCGCATATTTGCAAGCGCCGCCTCGCGATCCATTGCGGTTTGTCGCTCCATTATACCCACAAGCCTGTCAAACGCCTGTTGCTTTTCGGGCGGCAATACAACCTTTTCGGCAATAAGTGCATCGTTTTCCACAAGCTTTGTTGTGGCAAATCTAACAGGAAGTCCCGCGGCGGATATATCATTTTGCAAAAGCGTCGCGGCGGCGTGAACACAGCGGTGAACCGCGCCGACGGGGTCATTCTCGTCCTCACTTTCAAGGCAAAAATCAAGCACCTTAGGCTTTTCCTTATACCGCGCAATATGCAGTGCGTGGTCAATAAGCTCATCTATACCCTCGTTTTTCGCGGCGGAAATCGGAATAACGGGTATGCCGAGTATCCTCTCAAGCTCGTTCACCCTTACCGAGCCGCCGTTTGCACGCACCTCGTCCATCATATTCAGCGCAAGCACCATAGGTATTCCAAGCTCCATAAGCTGCATTGTCAAGTACAAATTTCGCTCTATATTAGTCGCATCGACAATATTTATAATACCGTTTATGCCCGAATTAAGCAAAAAGTCGCGCGTTACGATTTCCTCGTTAGAATAGGGCGACAGCGAATATATACCCGGCAGGTCTGTCACTGTTGCCTCGGGGTGGTTACGAATAACGCCGTCCTTGCGGTCGACCGTAACACCGGGGAAATTGCCCACATGGCGGTTAGCACCCGTAAGCTGATTAAAAAGTGTGGTTTTGCCGCTGTTTTGGTTTCCCGCAAGTGCAAAACGCAGGTCTGTTATCTTTGCCGCGGCGACCGTTTCACTGCGCGGATGGTCGTTTGTACCGAGAAGCTCGCCAACACCCGGGTGCGGCATATCCGCTTTTCGCGCCGAGGTGCGATTAAACTTTTCGCTTTTATGCCTTGTCCTAACGCCCTCTACCTCTACCTTTGCCGCCTCGTCAAGGCGTAAAGTAAGCTCGTAACCGCGCAATTCGAACTGCACAGGGTCACCCATAGGCGCAACCTTTTGCAGGGTAATTTCGGTTCCCGGCGTAAGCCCCATATCAAGCAAATGGTGCCGCAATGCGCCACTGCCGCCGATACGCGTAATTTTCGCGGATTGCCCCACTTTTAGATTATTCATATTCATTCCCTGCGCACCCTCTTAAAAAACATATATAATAACTATACAATAATTCGACACGGTTTTCAATAGAAAAGCAGGGTATACAGCAAAAAAATGCCGTCCAAAAGGACGGCACATAAATCACAGTATATAAATTTCTATATTTCTTCTTCCGAAGCTTACCGCATCGCTGTACGAATACATATATAAGTCGGCAATTGTGTTACCCCAAGCGGTAAAACCGCCTGTATCTGCGGCAACGGCATAACCGTAAACCACATCACCCGACGGGGTTTTAATATACATTTCGGTACCGTAGGGTATTATTGACGGGTCAACAGCTATATAGCCCTGCTTTACCTTAACACCTGTCGAACAGGTTGTGCCCGTGCAATATGCAGAGGCAACACCCGTGATTTTCTTTTTATAGCTAACGGGATTACCGTTTTTGTCAACCATAATTTCCTTTTCGGGCTTCAGGTCGGACATCTGTGCAGATTGCTCGGCGTTTCTTGCGCCTATCTCTACAACTCGATTTTGCGCTTTCTTGCTTACTCGCTGTGTTATGCTTCTGTCGACAATCTTGCCGTTGACTGTTTTTGTAATTGTCGTAACGGTCTTTTCACCCTTTACGCCTTCCTCGACAACCTTGGTCTCGCCGACCTTTAGGTCTTTCGATACGCGTTTTTCGGTTTTGAATTTAATTGCTTTCTTTGCGGTTACTGTCGAATATTTGACATCGTTTACCTCGATAGTCATACCCTCTTCAATTGCTGTTTCGACCGAGGGCACAACCTCATCATACGCGTCGGGGGTGAAACCGCGGTCTTTAAGCAGGTCACCGACGGTTTCGGCAGAGGTTTCCACAATCTCGGAAATGCCGCACATATTAAGTGTAACGGGTACTGCGCGGTTGATTGTGATTTTAAAAGTATTATCGATACCGTCCTTTTGCGGTACAAGCTCTACGCCGTCGCTTTCGCCGATATCAATCTCGTTCGCCGAAAGTATTTCGCGTGCGTTTTCGGTAAATGTGTATACCTTGATTTTGTCGCTGCCGTCTTCAATAGAAACGGCTTTTACAAACTGTACGGGGAAAGTTGCGACAACGGCAGAAGCTACCAGCAGCATTACAAACGCCTTAGCGCGCGATTTAACAATTGCCGCGGCGCGTTTGAAAGCTTTAAGTTTCATACTGTCAAGTCATCTCCTTATAATATTTGTCGGCATACGATATATAGATGCTTTGTGTCGTGACACACGACCTTGCCGACAGGAAGAATTTTGCCCGTTCGCAATTCTTCATTTGGCGTGGGCTTTTTGTATTTTGCCCTTTTTTCACCGCCGAAAAGGATTATAAGGGGTTAAAATTTGAAAGTCAACCGAATTTCAAAAGAAATATTTAAGCAATTTTTACAAAAAATTTTTCGTTTTAGGCGACAAAAGAAGTTACAAACCTGTAATTTTTAAGCTTTGAGCTGTCATTTTTCTGTAATTTGTTGTGCATTTTGCCGAATACAAGTTAATTTTTTTCTCATTTTTACGCCCGAAAATGGTATATCTTACAAAAAGTCAATATCTTGTGTTTTTAAAATAAATAACCACAACATATTGAGTTTTAAATTTTGTGAAATATTTTGACCGATATTTCAAAAATCGACGGTTTTGGTTTTTTGTTTGTATTGTACACATAAAAACACCCAAAACGCCGATTATTATGTTTATTTTTACCACACGGTTTTTTCAAGGTGGGGCGCAAAAACGA
>CAZIEH010000058.1:0-10411 GCA_964538695.1 uncultured Eubacterium sp.
GCCGAGAACATCCGCTTTTCTTTTGATATTACTTGAACCGTATTGTAACGGCAAAGCCACCGTTGAAATAAAAAGGTTCGTGTAATACCTCATTGGTGGAGGCGGCGGGAGTCGAACCCGCGTCCAAAAACCGATCCTCCCCGGCATCTCCGAGCGCAGACATTTTTTTTGCATTCCCTTATGCGGACGTCAAATGTCAGACTTCCGCACTCGGTAGCTCCAAAGCCGTGACGCAGGCAGGAGCAGACCTGCGTTCACGTTCACCGCTAATCGACGCCCTTACAGAGCCGCGGTACTCCCTGCTCGGACGGCAGCCTTAATTAGGCTGCAAGTGCAACTTTATTGTTGTCAGTTAATTTTAAAATTGCGGATTTTAAAGCGGTTCCGCACCGCTACTCGCTTCCCTTTTTTCAACGCTCCTGTCGAAACCTTTACGCCCCCATATAAAAGCGGCATTTGCCGCGTTTTATTTTATTCAGCGGTTCGTACGCCGAACCAAAGTGTATTAAGAAACTGGCAAGCCTCGGTCAACCAATGCCTGGATTTTGCGGTTTCGCTGTCTAAGACATAGTTATACGCCGCAAAATTTGCCGTTGCCAAGCCGTGAGGGCCAGTTGGGAATATGTGCAACTCGTACTTTATGCCGTGCTGTGCAAGTGCAAGTGCGAACAAAATGCTGTTTTGCACAGGTACGCACGCATCGTCCGAGGTGTGCCAAATATACACGGGCGGTGTTTTTTCATTAACCCGTTTATCAAGCGATAGCTTTTGATAAAGCGGTGTTGTGGCATCGTCTGTTCCCGTTAAATTGATAAACGAATCTCTATGCGAAATAGACGGATCGGAGGATATTACGGGGTAATTAAGCACAAGTGCATTAGGAACCGCAAGTGACGGGTCGACACCAAAGGTTTGTTCCACCTCGCCGTCAAAGCACAGTGTTCCGAGACTTGCCGCCAAGTGACCACCTGCAGAGCCGCCGAGAGCCGCAATTTGCGACGGATTTATACAAAACTCTGCGGCGTGCTTGCGAATATACAGCATAGCTGCCGCGGCCTCCAAAAACGCCGATGGAAAGCAACGCTCGCCGACGGTATAGTTTAAAACAAAAGCACAATAGCCTTCTTTCAAAAATGAAAAAGCCATCGGGTCACCCTCGCGGTCGGCACAAACGACAGCGTATCCGCCGCCCGGAATTACCAATACAGCGGGGCGCAAGCGGTCTTTATGCTCAAGCAAGGGGTCCGCGATAAAGCAATCAAGCGTTGGGTTGCCGTTTGTAAGCTCGGGAAATTCCTTGCGTAAATCAACTGTAAAATATTTCATTATCTGTTTTGCTCCTTCATAGCTCTGTCAATAGTTCGGTTCATTTCACGAACAGCCGCGGTTTTGCGTTTGTCGTACAGCTTTTTGCCGCGGCAAACACCAACCTGAACCTTAATATAATCGCCTTTAAAATACAGCGAAAGCGGAATGATGGTCAAGCCCTGTTGCTTAACAAGACCGTACAGACGCAAAATTTCGCGCTTGTGCATAAGCAACCTGCGTTCGCGGCGAGGATCACGGTTGAAAATGTTTCCCTTTTCATAGGGGCTTATGTGCATACCCTTTATAATCATTTCACCGTTTTCGACCGCGCACCACGAGTCTTTCAGATTGACACCGCCCGAGCGTATTGCTTTTACCTCGGTACCGCACAACTCTATTCCCGCCTCAATCGACTCCTCGACAAAATAGTCGTGAAAGGCTTTTCTGTTAGTTGCAATTTTGTTATCGGCAGGCATTTACGGTATCACTCCTTACAAAAGTATATTATCACAGCGCGTCATAAATTTCAACAGTTTTGCAATATATTTCGTTAAAAAATTGACTGAACCGCCGCAATGTGTTACAATATATTATAAGATAAATTAAAGGGGTAATGGCATTGGATATACGGGCAAGCTTTACAATTGCTGTTTGCAAAATACTGCGCAAGCTTTTGCGACTGATGGGAAAAGGCGGCACAAATGTACCGGGTACTGTTGCGCTGAAGCTTTACCCGAAAATACTGCGCCGCTTGTCGCGTGGCGTTACCGTTATATTGGTAACGGGAACCAACGGCAAAACCACAATAACCCGTATGATAGAGCAATGCTTAAAGGAAACAGGCAAAAGCTATTTCACAAACAAATCGGGTGCGAATATGGATACGGGCATAACAGCCGAATTTGTTGTCAACTCTGACATTTTTGGCAAATGCAAGTACGATTATGCACTTATCGAATGTGACGAGCTTGCATTTAGGCTTGTAAGTCGTTACTGTGCGGTACACTATGTCGTTGTATCCAACATTTTTCGCGACCAGCTTGACCGATACGGCGAGATAACGCATACACTTACAGGAATTTTCGACGGCATCAGCAATGTCCCCGAAGCTACCGTTTGCCTTAATGCCGATTGCTCGCTTTCGACATCACTTAAAGCACGCATTAAAAATCCCGTTATTTTTTACGGTCTTAACTGTCCGCTGTATGCCTGCCGTGTAAAAGAGGTATCTGATGCACCGTACTGCATACACTGCGGTACAGAGTATAAGTACGACTATATTACCTATGGGCATCTTGGCAAATACAAGTGCGAAAGTTGTGGCTATTCCCGCCCCGAGCCGCTTGTATCGGTTGATAAAATCGTCGCAAGCGATGCGGACTCTACCACAGTTTTAATGAGTGTAGGCAACAATGAAAAAGAGGTTAAAATAAATCTTCCAGGTGGCTATAATGTTTACAACGCCGCGGCGGCGGCATGCGTAAGCTATGCCATGGGGCTTGATACCGAAAAGGTTACTGCGGCTTTGGCAAGCTTTGAATGTGGTTTCGGCAGAATGGAAAAATTCACCGTAGACGGTACGGATATACGAATGATTCTTGTTAAAAATCCCGCAGGCGCAAATCAGGTTTTAAGCTTTTTGCTTAACGGCAATGGCAATGTTCATTTTGTTGTGGGTCTTAACGACAGATATGCAGACGGAACGGATATATCGTGGATATGGGACGCCGATTTCGAAAAGCTTGCGGCTATGGGCGAAAAGCTTACGGGCATAACCGTTACAGGCATACGCGCCGATGAGCTTGCAATGCGATTTAAATATGCAGGTATACCGACAGAAAAGATACGGGTTATAAAGGATTATAAGTTGCTGCTTAAAACCGTAATACAAGAAAAAACGCCCGTTTACATTATGCCGACATACACGGCGATGCTTGAAATACGCGAGATTTTCAGCAGTGAATACAACTTCAGCGAGTTTTGGAAATAGGAGATTTAATATGTACAAGCTTAAAATATGTCACCTATACCCCGATACACTTAACCTGTACGGTGACAGGGGCAATATTCTTTGTATGAAAAAGCGTATGGAATGGCGCGGTCATAACGCCGAAATTTGCGAGGTTTCGATAGGTGAAAGCTTTAACCCCGACGATTATGATGTGTTTTTTATCGGCGGTGGACAAGATTTCGAGCAGTCTGTTCTGCTTAAAGATTTACAGGGTGAAAAAGGCGCGGCTATAAAACAAGCGGTAAACGACGAAAAGGTTTTTCTGACCATTTGCGGCGGCTACCAGCTTTTGGGTCAGTACTATAAAACCTGGGATGGTAAGCAGTGCGACTTTCTGGGTGCAATTGATGTTTACACGGTAGGCAAGAAGAAACGAATGGTCGGCGACTTTATGTTTCGTCTTGACGAAAGTGACGGCGGCGATACCGTTATAGGCTTTGAAAATCATTCGGGCAAAACCTATTTGGGCAAGGGTGTAAGACCACTTGGAACAATTATTACGGGCAACGGAAATAACGGTGAGGACGGCACCGAGGGCGCGCGTGTTAAAAATGTATTCGCAACATACAGCCACGGACCGCTGTTGCCGAAAAATCCAAAGCTTTGTGACACTATTCTTAAAACCGCACTTATGCGCAAATATCCGTCGGTAACCCTTTCGGCACTTGACGACGAATTTGAAAATAACGCTTTCAGCTATATGAAAACAAGACTTTCTAAATAACAGAAAACCGCTTACGACCAATGGTACGAAAGCGGTTTTTGTTGTTTAAATGTCAATATGCAGTGTTTCGCCCGATTTTATGCTGTACGGCTTGCCGTCGATATCAAAACAAACGGTATAAAGCGAGGGGTTATAAATAATCCGTCCGTCGGCACTGTATTTAAGGCTTTTATACGCCTCAACATAATCGTGTATTTCGATGTTGGTTGCATACCAAATTTCGCTGTTGTCGGAAAGCAGTTCGCAAATCTTTTCTATATGCGACCAATTATCATTGCGGTCAAATTCATAGCTGTGTCCCCAAATGTACAATAATCGCGGTGCGCGCGTTGCGTGATACATTGCCGTTGACAAATCCATATTTAAAAACTTGTCGATATACTGCATAATATTCGGATTATCATGGTGTGCTGACGGCATCCAACGGTAAAAATCCTGCGGCAGTAAAAATTCGCTGTTATCGCCGCCCAGAGTTCGCGAATATGCAATATCAAGCTCTTTAAGATAATGCTTTATATCTTCAAAATTGCCGAAATTACCGAAAAAATTTATACCCGTGTCGGGATATGCCATTCCGCGCACTATGCCGTCACACTTCTTTTCAAGCTCAAGTCGGCAATTTAAAACATCGCGTATTCCCTCAATTGTGCGGGCGTTTCCGTTTGCACGGTGAAGTTCGCCGTGTACGGCTATTTCGTGACCGTTTTTCAGAAAAAATTCCTTAATTTCTTCTGCCGAATATGTTTTATGCTTTGCTTCACAATTAAAATTAAATGTCGCTTTAAGACCGTGCTTTGCAAAAAGCTCTGCAAGGCGTTTGTCCTGTTCGACACCGTCATCATAGCTAAAGGTTACAGCCTTTGCTTTTCCCTCTGGATAGCGCATAAAAACCGATATCATATAGCTCAGCCCCATTCATTTATATACGCCTATTATACAGCCTGAAAATTGAAAAAGCAACCGAAAAACCAGTAATTATTTAATGTGCTTTAAAGTTGCGTTTACCATATCGGTTATTTTCACCGTTCCAACACCGAAAATTGAAGTGTGCAGGGTATTGTTTATCGGCTTTGTCCAACATTCGGAAATACTTTTAGCCCCGAAAGCCATACCTATTACAGAACCGACAGTTGCACCGTTACAATCGGTATCAAAGCCCGTTTCTACCGCCATACAAATTGATTTTGAGAAATCACCGTTACCGTAAAGAAGTGCCGCTGTAACAATCATTGCGTTGGGTATAGTGTGACACCAGCCGTAAGCGGTATGCTCATTGAAAAGAGTATGTATTTTATTAAAGCATCCTTTTTGACCCACACCGTTTTTATAATCGTTTAAAACATCGCTTACAGCCTTAAAAAGGCGTGATGTGTGCGGTATTTCGGCAAGACCGGACATTATTATATCTTCGATATTTTTTGTAACTGCGGCAGTGGCAAGCATTGCCGCGATAAACATTTCGCCGTATTGGTGTGCGATATTGAGGCATCGCGCCACGCCATTTCGGCGGCAAGCTTTGGATTATCGGGATTGATGTACCCGAAGTAATCGCCGCGTATTTGCGCGCCTATCCATTCGCGATAAGGGTTTTATACATAGCGGATTGTGGCGGCTTGTACCCTTTTACAAAATTGCAATACGCCACTCGCTCGGCGGTGCAGTACGCATCCTTGCCTTGGTATTCAAGCCATACCCTTGAAACATAATACGGTGTAAAGTCTCTGCCGTATTTTTCCACTATAATTTGCGCCAATACGACATAAGTTGGTGTCGTCATCAACGGGCATACCGTCTATTTTATCGGCATATTCGCGGTTGGCAAGTGAAAATGTATATTTGCCGCAAATATCTTCGGTAATATCTTTTTTCAAAATATAACGGTGCATTGGATAATTGTCGGTTTCCTTAAGCAGGGGTACAAGCTCGTCGATACGCATACCCTCTACCGTTTTACCGAGCATACAGCCGCATATTCTACCCAACCACGCACCGTGTATTTTTCTTGTTGCGAAAGGCAGTTGTTTCTTTCGGTTACGGTGTGTTTTTTGCATAGGGTACGGATTTCATCAAGTCCCGACGGCTAGATATATTTATAGTCTTCTTTTGGCTTTGCGTTAATTACAATTTCAAACAAAGCGTCGCCGATTTTCTTTTTGATTTCATCTTTCGGCAGTCGCGATACCGCTTCGAACAAATCCTTATATATTTCAATATCCAAGCCCTCATCAATTGACTGTTGATATTCGCAAAGAATGTCGGAGGTGTAAAATTCCCAATCGTTTATATTGGCATACTGCGGTTTCATAAGCTTGTTATACTTCATTTCTTCGACTGTTCTGTTATCACGGTTCAGGACAAGCGCATCTAACGAAATATCGAAATATTTTGATATTTCTATCAGCTTTGAAAGCTCGGGAACTGAATTGCCACTTTCCCATTTTTGCACCGATTGACGCGATACACAAAACAGCTGTGCAAATTCCTCTTGTGACATTTTCTTGCTTGTTCTAAGCTTATAAATCATATTATTCAACATTATATAATCAATCCCCCGTTCTATAAATGTTATAGTATATAAAACAATAATATCAATATATTTTGCATGGCAAAATCTGCAAACCATGGGTTGACAAAACGGCAGACGATATAATTTAACCGTCTGCCGTTTTATATAGATTATTTAGTTTTCGTCGTCGAAATTAAAGAAGTTTTCTGCCGAAAACGGGTCGCTTTGCTTTTGGGTGGTTTCATAATGCGCGTCATCGACCTCATTTTCATCGTCATCATCAATATAAAAATCATCGTGATGCTCGGTATGTGTCGGCTTTTTACCGCCGACTGCGGCGTGCTTGCCGTTATTGAAAAGATACATATTTGTATAAACCAAAACGCCTATGCAAATAAGCCCTATTAAAACAGGAACCCAAATCCATTTCAAAACCTCGCGCTTAGGGTCGAAAATATGCTTTGAAAGCTCGCGCTTAGAGCTGGTAGCACTGCTGACATCAAGCTCCTCATCACGCTCCCAAGTGGCGCTTTTGCTACCCTCGTCATACGACTGTGTATAGTTATCAACACTGTATGTTTGACCGGCATAGCTCTCGCTTTTTTTCGAAGAGTTCTTCTTTTTAGACGAGCTTGTGTTCTTTTTCTTGCTTGCGGTCGCTTTACTGCTTGTGGTTTTGCTTGCGGTGTACGACTGAACACTTGATGGCGCGGTTGCCTGCGACTGCACCGACGAAACCGCCTCGGGCTCGCTTGAAACAACTGTAACCGATTCTGTCGACGAAGCTTCAGCACTTGGAGTATCAATTACAACACTTTCAACAGAAGAAACCACAGCACTTGAGTCGGAGGATACAGGCGCAGACGGTGTGGGTTGACTTTCGGTTGCATACGCCGTCATAACAACAGTCAAAACAACGCTTATAGCAAGTAAGGCGGCGGCAAGCCGTGCAAAAAATTTATTGTTCACTTGCTGTACCTCCTATCAATACGCTTTGCCCCAGTAAATCATTTTCTTTGCGGGCTTTCCGCAACAAACGCACTTTTCACCGAGCTTTTCCTGTTCAAGCGGCATACAGCGCGATGTAACGCCGACCTCTTCTTTAAGCTTGTCCTCGCACTCGCGGTCGCCGCACCACATCGACTTTATAAAGCCTGCCTTTCTGTCGGCAATTTCCTTTATTTCGTCGAAATTGTTTGCGGTATATGTCATATCCTCGCGGCGTTTCAGAGCCTTTTGATACAAGCCGTTTTGAACATCGTCCAGAAGCTTTGCAACAGTTTCGGCAAGCTTATCAAGCTCGACCGTTATCTTTTCGCCGTTATCGCGACGAACTGCAACACAAACACCGTTTTCAATATCCTTGGGGCCTATTTCTATACGCAACGGTACGCCCTTCATTTCATACTCGGCAAATTTCCAGCCGGGCGAACGGTCAGTCGTGTCAAGCTTTACGCGACAGGTGTTTTTAAGGGCTTTATAAAGCTCATCCGCTTTTTCAAGAACGCCCTCTTTATGTGTTGCGATAGGAACTATAACCACCTGCGTGGGTGCGATTTTCGGCGGCAAAACAAGACCGCTGTCATCGCCGTGTGTCATAATAATTGCGCCGATAAGGCGTGTTGTGACACCCCAAGAGGTTTGGAACGGATACTTAAACTGATTGTTCTTGTCGGTATACTGAATGTCGAACGCTTTTGCAAAGCCGTCGCCGAAATAGTGCGAGGTACCGCTTTGCAAGGCTTTACCGTCGTGCATAAGTGCCTCTATCGTATAGGTTTCCTCGGCACCTGCGAAACGCTCTTTCTCGGTCTTGATGCCTTTAATTACAGGCATTGCAAGAACATTCTCGGCAAAATCGGCATAAACGCCAAGCATACGGCGTGTTTCCTCCTGCGCCTCCTCGGCTGTGGCGTGAATGGTGTGACCCTCTTGCCACAAAAACTCGCGCGAACGCAGGAAAGGTCTTGTGGTCTTTTCCCAACGAACTACCGAACACCACTGGTTGTAAAGGCGCGGCAAATCGCGGTAGGAATGAATAATATTTTTATAGTGGTCGCAGAAAAGTGTTTCCGATGTAGGTCTTACGCAAAGGCGTTCCTCAAGCTTTTCGCTGCCGCCGTGCGTAACCCAAGCAACCTCGGGTGCAAAACCCTCTACATGGTCTTTCTCTTTTTGAAGCAGACCTTCGGGGATAAACATCGGCATATACACATTTTCGTGGCCCGTTTCTTTAAACATATCGTCCAATGTGCGCTGAATATTCTCCCAAATAGCATAGCCGTACGGGCGTATAATCATACATCCGCGTACGCTTGAATAATCTATAAGCTCTGCTTTAACGCAAACATCGGTGTACCATTTTGCAAAATCCTCGTCCATAGAGGTGATTTCTTTTACCAGCTTTTCCTTAGCCATATTTACAACTCACTTTAATTTAATTTGCCGCCACGCTGTGAACAGCATAATACAATTTACATTATATTATATTTTTCGACCGATTGCAATACCAAAAAACAAAAAAGGGGCAATCGCAACCGCGACTGCCCAAAATTTGTTTATTATTTGTTGCTTTCGATGTACTGAACCAAATTGCCGACGGTTTTAATATTTTCTATTTCCTCGTCGGGAATTTCAACCTCAAGCTCATCTTCAAGCGACATTAAAAGGTCAACAACATCAAGGCTGTCGGCACCGAGGTCGTCGGCGATAAGCGACTCCATAGTCACCTTATCTTCGGCAACATCCAACTGCTCGCAAAGAATTGACCTGATTTTTTCGAATACCATAAGTAAATCTCCTTCCGAAATAATAGGGGGCGGAACACAAATATCGTACCGCAAAATATATTCTACAAAATTATAATATTTCGAAAGAGACGATTTGTCAATACTTTTTTTGAAAAAATCTATTTACCTAACAGGCAAAATATGCTATAATTGTCGGGTAATAAACTTGTTTATTAACGAAAGGATGTTTTTGCTGTTATGAAATTGTTTAAAATATTCGCGTTTGCACTTACCGCGGTTATGCTGTTTTCGGCTTGTTCGAATACGGGTAAGGCAGAGCTGTCTTCAATAGGCTACCGTGTCGATGTAACACACGACGGCGGCGATGAAAAAATCATAGTTGATATTGACGATGTCGACAACGGAAATGCAGGTGTTAAAATTTACACCACAGTCGACGATGAAACAAAGCTTATTTGGCAGGACTCAGTCGGAACAAAGGAAAACGCTCAAAAAGGCATATATCTTTGCAAAAAAACAGGTAATATGGACTTGCTTATTTGTCAACCGACCGAAAAAGACGGCGAAACAATATTGCAATATTCCGTATTTTATCTTATTTATGACCAAAAAAGCGGAACCTGCAAGCCTGCCGAAGAGATAAGTGAATCTATACTGTTTACAGATGAGCAGGTTAAAAAAGGCGGCGAAAAGTATGACGAAGCAAGCAAATTCGTCAAAGAAATGAATTCATACATATCACGCGGCATTGCTTTGATAGATACCGTCGGCGGAAATATGGTTTACAGCCCGTCATCTAAAGAGGGCGTTACAAAGCTTTATCTGCCCGATTGGTATGATAAGGACTATTCCGCAAGCAGTGCTACGGCAAGCACGAAAAAATAACATTGCAATATCTTTAATTTAGGTATTGACAAATCGCGCGGTTATTGATATAATAACATTTGCGCGGTAAACGGTGGGTATAGCTCAGTTGGTTAGAGTGCCAGGTTGTGGCCCTGGAGGTCGTCGGTTCGAACCCGATTACCTCCACCACAAGCAAAGCGCCGCTGTCAAATATGGCGGCGGCGCTGTTTTTAAATTAAATATTGGGGTGTCGTCAAGTGGTAAGA
>CAZIEH010000059.1:0-10372 GCA_964538695.1 uncultured Eubacterium sp.
GCGGATAACTTAGGTGTAGAGGTTAGGAAAGTGAGTTTACACGATTTTTAATCAAGTCGAATCAAAAGACGAATGTACGGATTTTGTTGCAAAAGAAAAAGGCTCTGACCTTCTAAGCCAAAGCCTAATTTCTTCCCTTTGCAATGCCACAGATGTAATAAGTTTCTATACTGCCTTATCAACCCGTAGCAATTGCAAGCAGGTGTTTAAATTATTAACCTATTCTGCCGTAAAGCGGTGCGTCGCCGCTGTCATCGCTGCGAGGCTCGCGGTTAGGCGACTCAACAACATTTGACGGGCGTCTGTTGCCGCCTCTTTGGGGTCTGCCGCCGGTGCGACGGTCACCGCGACCCATACGGGGCTGTACGCCCTCGGGGCAGATGACTACATGGCGGTTTGCGCCATCACCGACAGAGTGTGAAACCGCACCGTCGATTTCCTGTACAACAGTGTGAATAATGCGGCGTTCGTAAGGATTCATAGGCTCAAGCGAACGGGGACGACCCGATTTAAGCGCCTGTGCCGCCATACGGCGAGCCAAAGCCTTTAAAATATCCTCGCGCTTTTCGCGATAATTTGCAATATCAAGCACAATACGGAAATACTTTCCTGTTCTGCCTGCGTTTGCAACAAACGATGCAAGGTACTGTAACGAGTCAAGTGTTTCACCGCGACGACCTATGCATACGCCGAGGTTTTCACCCTCGATAAGAAGCTGTGCGCCGTTTTCGACATCTGCCGCTTTAACGGTGATTTCGCCTGCACCCATCTTTTCAAGAACCTTTACAAGGTATTCCGCGGCAAGAACCGCAGGTGAACCCTTTTCAAGTGTATTGATATCGACATAATTAAGCGCAGTTTCCTGTGCGGCAGGCTTTTCTGCACGCTCTGCCTTTTGGGCTTTTGGTGCGCGCGTCTTTTCCTTGCGCTCTTTTTTTACTGGCTTATCGGGACATTCGCAATATGCGCGAACCTGTGCCTGATGACCGCCGAAAAGACCCAGAACCTTGGGCTTGTAATCTTCGATAATTTCTATTTTATAATCGGCATCGCCGCAGTTAAGCTTTTCGATAGCCTGCTGTTGTGCCTCTTCGATAGAGTTGCCGAAACCGAACTCTTCCTTAATCACTGTAAATCACCGTATCCTTTCACGCGTGCGCGTGTGTTAAATGTAGCATAAAAATTATTTTGTACCCTGTACGCGACCCTTTTCAAGTGCCGCCTGCTTGATAATAAGCTTTGCCTGTTCGTCGGCAATAAGCTTTTGCGGACTGTAAATAAGCTGAACAGCCGCCTGCAAAAGACCTGCAACAAGACTTGAAAATGCCCAGTAAAGACCGACACCAGCAGGGAATGAGAATGCCAAGAAGAGCGAAATAAGCGGCATTGTAAGCATCATACCCGTCATATTGGGCTGGTCGGGGTTTGCCTTTTTCTGAATTTGCATTGAAATAACGCTTGTCAACATCTGCGCGGCAAAAGCCAAAAGGGGTATTATCCACAGCTTTAGCTGGTCAGCGGTAACATTTGCAAAATTAAAGCTGAACTTTGGGGTTTCGCGCAGCTCTATGCCGAAGAATGTAAAATCCCAGCTTGTTATCTGTGCCCACAAATCGGCAGTCATACCCTTTGTTGTTTCGGTGAGCTTGCCGAACAGCTGCATTTCGTAATAGCCTGTTGTTTTAACACCGACAGCCTTTGCCAAAGCTTTGATGGCATCGCTTTTCAGACCGAAAATGTAGGTAAGCGGCGACTGAACGACGCGGTAAACCGCAAGCAAAAACGGAAAGCGTATAAGAAGCGGTAAGCAACCGCCTGCCATAGAAACGCCCTCTTTTTGATACAGCTCTTGCATTTCCTGCTGATATGCAAGCTTATCCTTTTGCGACATCTCTTCATCGCCGCCGTACTTTTTCTTTAAAGCATCAAGCTTGGGGCGAAGCATTTGCTGTTTTGCGGTAGAACGCTGTGTCTTTATTGTAAGCGGCAACATAAGACCGTTTACGATTATCGTAAGCAGTAGCATAAGCAAAGAGAAATTGTTGCCGAAAAGCATACTCAATCCCTTAAAAATCCAGCTTACGGGTACTGCAAATATATCCAATATAAAATCCATATTTTTAACCGTTCCTATCTGGTTTAATTGCGATATTTATCGGTGAAATAAGGGTCACCGTCGTGTTTTCTGCGCGGTGCCTTTTTCGTTTTTTGTTTAATAGGCACAGGGTCCAAGCCGCCTTTTGAAAAGGGGTTACACCGCAGTATGCGCCAAACCGTCAACAGCGTTGCGCGAAAAAAGCCGAACTGTTCATAACAACCCAACGCATATTCAGAGCAGGTGGGTATAAAACGGCAACAACCGGCAGATGGCTTTGCGCGCGAAATAAAACGCCTGTAAAATTTAACTGCGGCAACAGCTATACGCCTCATTGCCGCAACTCCAAAACGCCCGCTTTTTCAAGATGCCCACACATAGCGTCGGCAATGACAGTACTCTTTTCCGTCACCGCGCGTCTGCGCGCGACAAAAACGATGTCACAGCCTGTCGAAACATCGGCAATGCAACACCGAAAAGCCGCCGTAAGCACCCTGCGTGCGCGGTTACGCTCGACAGCGCAACCTATCTTCTTACTTGTGGTAATTCCGATGCGGCAGACTCCGCTTTTGTTTGGTACAACATAGGTAACAAACGCGGGGTGAACATACGACCTGCCGCGTCCGTACGCCCGTTTAAATTCTTTATTTAGCTTGAGCTTTGTAAAGCTGTCCAAAAAATCCCCGTCCCGTCGGCGACACTTAACGGCTGTACATAAAAGCACAAACCGTTAATTTATCGCCCGTTTATCGCACCGTACGGCACGATATGCTGTTAAAAATTAGTAAGTCAAGGCTTTTCTGCCTTTTGCTCTGCGGCGTGCAAGTACCTTGCGACCGTTAGCGGTAGACATTCTTTTGCGAAAGCCATGCTCTTTCTTGCGGTGCAGCTTTTTCGGCTGATATGTTCTTTTCACTGTGTTACGCCTCCTTATGCGGAATTTCATATTTGATCGCTCGTGTAAAGTAAACTGAAAAAAAGACAGTTAGTCACGATAATCCAATCATTTATAGATTATACATTAAACACCCCCGTATTGTCAATCCTTTTTTGCGATTTTTTACCCTAATTTCAGTATAGTACTTGATTTTTGTGTGAAAAAATGCAATAATATTCTTGAAAGACAACGGCTTTCTTCGTGTGACCGTACACTTTGTGCAAAAGCCCGTTGCAATAGGAGGTTAATGCTTGTTATGTTACTTGCTGTGGATATCGGAAATACAAATATAACCTTAGGTGGCTATAAGGACGAAAAGCTTTGCTTTGTCACACGAATTGCCACCGACAGAAATATGACAGCCGACCAATACGCCGTACAGCTTGACGGTGTTATTCGTCTTTACGGCTTTGACCCTGCTGATGTTTGCGACGCGGTAATCGCCTCTGTCGTGCCTGCGGCAGGTGCGGCAATTTCCGACGCAGTTGAAACGCTTACGGGCAAAGCTCCGCTTACTGTCGGTCCCGGTGTAAAAACTGGTCTTAATATAAAAATCGACAATCCCGCACAGCTTGGTGCAGACCTTGCGGCAGGTGCGGTAGGCGCACTCGGCAAATATCCCCTGCCCTGTATAGTTATCGATATGGGCACGGCAACAACACTCAGCGCGCTTGACAAAGACGGTACCTTTGTCGGCGGTGCAATCGCCGCGGGTATTCGCTCTACGCTTGATGCACTTACCTCGCACACCTCACAGCTACCGTCAATTTATATCGATGCGCCGAAAAATATCATCGGCAAAAACACCGTCGAATGTATGCAATCGGGTCTTGTTATAGGCGCGGCGGCTATGCTTGACGGCTTGGTTGAAAGAATGGAGCAACAGCTCGGCGGAAAAGCTACCGTTGTCGCAACGGGCGGTCTTGCAAGAACCGTGCTTTCACACTGCAAGCGCGAGGCGATTATCGACGACAACCTTTTGCTTGATGGTCTTTACAAAATTTATTTAAAAAACAAGGCATAGCTCTTTACGGCAAACGCCGTTAAGATAAATTTTTATGAACTGTATCCCAAAAGGAACAGTATCGGGAGGAAAAATTATGTCAACAAACAGGAAACAACAAACAGAAAAGCTTGTGCTTGGCGCTGTACTGACGGCACTTGTAATTGTGTTACAGCTGCTTGGGTCGTTTATACGCTTCGGCGTATTCTCGATTTCACTTGTGCTTATACCGATTGTTATCGGTGCGGCAAAATGCGGCGTTAAAATCGGCACATGGCTTGGTCTTGTGTTCGGCTTTGCCGTACTGCTTACGGGCGATGCAAACACATTTATGGCGATAAACGCCATCGGAACGATTATAACCGTTCTTTTAAAGGGTGCGGCTTGCGGCTTCGCGGCGGCACTTACCTATAAGCTTATTGAAAAGCACAACAAAACCGTCGCGGTTATCGCCGCCGCTGTTGTCTGCCCTGTTGTAAACACGGGTGTGTTTCTGCTTGGGTGCGCGGTGTTCTTTCTTGAAACCGTCACCGCGTGGGGTGCGGGACTCGGCTTTGAAAATGCGATAGCCTATATGCTTTTCGGTCTTGTGGGCGGCAACTTTGTCGCAGAGCTTTTGATAAATGCCGTATTAAGCCCTGTGATTGTCACCGTGCTTAACATAACAGGCAAAAATAAATAAAATTACCGCCGCAGATGGCTTATCGGCTGAACTGCGGCATTTTTTCGGGAGAATGTGATGTCAAATTATAATCTTTCTGATATCGGCGTCATCAAAAAACTGCTTTTTGACGCCGGCTTCAGCTTTAAAAAATCGCTTGGTCAAAATTTTCTTATAAACCCGTCGGTTTGCCCCGATATGGCGAAAAGCTGCGGCTGTGACGGTGTCGGCGTGCTTGAAATAGGCGTTGGCATCGGTGTGCTTACCGCCGAGCTTTGCCGCCGTGCAAAAAAGGTGGTTTGCGTTGAAATAGACAAACGCCTTGAGCCGATTTTGCAAAAAACACTTGCCGATTTTGACAATTATGAAATTGTTTGGCAAGATGTAATGGAGCTTGACCTGCACGCGTTTTTGCGCGAAAAATTCGGTGATATGCCGGTGGTTGTTTGCGCAAATCTGCCATACTACATCACCTCGCCCGTTATAATGCAACTGCTTGAAGAAAGACTGCCGATTGATGCCGTAACCGTTATGGTTCAGCGCGAGGCGGCAGACCGCCTTACCGCCACCGTCGGAAGTCGCGAGGCCGGTGCGGTTACCGTTGCTGTTAATTACTATGCCGAGCCGCGCATTTTGCGCAAGGTTTCGCGTGGCTCGTTTATGCCTGCACCGAATGTTGACAGCGCGGTTATAAAGCTTGATTTACGCAAGGCGCCGCCAGTAGAGCTTGAAAACGAGCAGGTGTTTTTCAAAATTGTTCGTGCAGGCTTTGCACAGCGCAGAAAGACCCTTGTAAATTCTGTTTCCGCCGTACTTAAACAGGACAAGGCGGCGCTTATTGCGGCAACGGAAAAGGCGGGGCTTTCCCCCACCGTGCGCGCCGATGCCATGACAATGCAACAGCTTGCCGATTTCAGCAATACCGTTTGCAGACTTGGGCTTATTTAAACTGAATAAAGCTGTCTGATTTTAAATTACAAAACGCACAAAAAGGCTGTAAAACTTTTGGTTTTACAGCCTTTAATATATTTCGGGATAGGTCAATCATCTTCATCGATAAATTTGCCAAGATCTATGCCCTGCCGTTCTACCGAGGTCGAAAAGACAATTTGCGTTTCGGTCATACCGAACTGCTGAATTTGCCCTATAAATCCGTCAAGCTTTTCGGTGCTTTCAAATGCAACCTTTATAAGCATTGAATAATGCCCCGTAACACAAGAACATTCAAGTACATTTGGGTGGTCGCAGATAAACGGATAAAACGACGGCTTTTGCGAGGGCTGAAGCTCTAAATGAATATATGCGGATATCGGATAGCCCAGCTTTTTGTGGTCAATTTTAATGCTGTATCCCGTTATAATTTCATCTCTTTCAAGCTTTTCAAGTCGCGCCGCCGTAGCCGGCGATGAAAGATACACCTCTTTTGCAAGCTGTTTAAGCGGCATACGACCGTTTTCTTGTAGCAAAGATATTAACTTGTAATCAATATTATCCACTCTGTCACCCCTACTGTAAGACTTCGAAAAAATTATAGCTTAAAGCTTTTCCAAAATATCACCTAATGCCTCGACCTGCGAATACACGCCGTCAAAAAGCTTCAGCGCGCATTTTTTGTCGAATACATTTTTCTTTACGGGCGTATTTGTAACGAAATAACGCTTTTTAACCTTTGCGACACTGCACAAAAGCAACCAATTAAGCGGCGCTTTTTGCGGTCGCACGGCAAAAAGCACATCAAACTCGGCATCGCCCGTGATTTTTGACCATTCAAGCGCGGTATCCATACGCTCTGCCGCCTCTTCAATTGCCATTTCACCCGACATAACCGCGGCATTAACCTGATTTACGCGACTGCCGACGGCGTATGTGTTTCTGTTGTTGACGAGTATGCGAACATTTTTGTTTATATTTTCAAGATACTCGTGGTTAGCGTCAACCTTTGGGTTAGCGGTGATAAGCGTTACATCAAAACGGTCGTAATCGATAGTGTCAAAGAATTTCGCCAACGCACTTTTGTGTACGAAATTATCTTTAAAATCTGCGGCAAACAACAGCTTTTTCTTTGTCGTTTCGCAGGAGATTTCCTTATCTGCCTTGTCGAAAAAGAACGAATCGATAACGCGGTTTACAACCTTTCCGTCCTCGCGATAACAGCACCAATCAGCCATTTTGCGGTACTTTTCGGCATATTGCTCTTTTACCGCGGGTAAATTATTTATCGACTCGGCAACACCCTCAAGCGTTGTGCTTACGGGGCCGGGCAGATTTTCAAGCGGAATGTAAAGACCGCGATTGGTTTTGTACTCTTCAAGATCGGGAACATAGAAAAGAATGGGTCTGCCCGTTCCGAGGAAGTCGAAGAAAATGCTGGAATAATCCGAAATAAGAATATCGGTTACCGAAAGCATTTCATTGCTGTCGACGGTGAACGGTATGCAGATATCACGAAGCTCGTCATCCATAGAAACCGCGCGGTAAATGAAGTAGTGAACACGCAAAAACACATCGTAAACCGAGGTATCTATATTTTCGCGCAGAGTTTTTACGGCATTTTTAAGCTCGGTCAGGTCTAAATCGACCGAGTTGTACAGTGCGCCTTTCCAAGTAGGTGCATATACAATAATCTTTTTATCGGTTTTAATGCCTGCTTTTGCAAGCTTTGCCATAGCATATTCACGCGAAACATTGCGAATAATGTCGGTTCGCGGCAACGGCTCGTCAATAAGCTTGCCCTTGTAAATTCCGTCAAGCATATACGCCTTTTTAAACATTCTTTCGCCCGTGAACTCATTTGCGGCAATAAGATGGGTGGAATTTAAGAAGTTGTGTACAATTCTGTCGGTAGAATTAACACGCTGACCCTCGCGCTCGTAGCCCATAACTTTAAGCGGCACACCGTGCCAGGTATTAAGGTAGCGTTGCCCCTCGCGGCGGCAATAGTATTTGGGCACAGACGAATTGCATATAAGATATTTCGCGCTGAAAAGCGTTTTTATATACTTAATACTGTCGCGCTTTATAAACTTAACATTTTTAAGGTGACGGTACTCGTCCAAATTATCTTTAGCAAGCTTTGCATTTTGTACCGCGATATAGTGGGTAAAGTCGGCAAATTCCTCGCGTGCCAAAATTCCTTGGAACATAGCACGCGGACTATCGACAATTCCGAGACCTGAAAACGCGTCGTAAACAATAGCTTTTTCATCAATGGGTGATTTTTTGACTTTTTCTATTACCCTATTGCGAAAAGCCTTTTTAACACGGCGCAGAAGCGACATAACGATATCTTTGATTTCAGACATCTTACCGCCCCCCCTCGTTTGGGCGCGTGCCGCATTTTCCTGCTCTTTCTTTTGCAAAATCGAATTTGCAATCTTTTTCAGTACTGCTTTATCCTCCTCGTCCTCCAACGTGTCAATAAGCGTGGGGTCAAAGTCAAAGATATGACGACTGCACCTGTATTTGAAAGGTGAAACGATTGTATAATCGCCGTATATGCGTTGCAAAATTTTCTCCGCCTCGCAGGGTACGGGCAACTGATATCCCTCGAAATCGACAAGACGCGGCGTGCCGAGCTGTTCGATTTTAAAGGTTTCGCGGCGTGCAGGATAGAAGCTTTCGAAAACCGTGCCGTAGTTATGCGGTTGGTCATTCGTTTTGGTTAAAATACGGCGCAATTGACGGTGAATACCCTTTTTGGTTCTGAAAAAGCCGTATATTTTAAGCGGATAGTAAAGCTTTATGCGGCGTCTGAGTGTTTTGTACCAGCTGCGTTTATGAAAGCCCGTTTTTATCCAAAGTGTGCGGCGCAATACTCTTATTATCCTGCCGCGGCGTGCAACCTCGGGGTCGTTGACATCAGGTACATAATCTATGGGGAAAATATCTATCGCAGGGCCGTTGTAAAGCAAAACGCCCTTTTGGCGCGCCTTAAAAAACGGTGTAGGCGCGGTCATTTCAACCTTTGCAATGGTGTAATGGTTCGGGTTTGTTGCAATACAGTCAAGCTGATAACCGTCGGGAAGCTCGGTCGCGGCAAGCTGTAAAAACCTGTCGTAATCCTCACGCGGCATATAAATATCAATGTCGTCATCCCACGGTATAAAGCCACCGTGTCTTATAGCACCGAGGAGTGAACCCTCGCCAAGATAATAGGTAAAGCTGTTTTTCTTACAGAACTCGTCCACAACCAAAAGGATTTTCAGCGCGTATTTACGCAAAATATCCAAATAGGTATAGGTGTCCAAATCCATATTCAGCTCAGTTCCGTCGGGAAGCACCACATTGCCGTTTTCGTTCACAGTGACATTATCAATTGTCGCCATTATAAATCATCCTTTCACACCGTTTTCGTTAAGATCGTTTCTAAGCTTTGTACTGCTGATACCGTCTGTATACGGAAAATAAATTATTTCAACGCCCCTTGGGCAAAGCTCGCGCTCGTAACGGTTGAACCTTTCGGTACCCTTGTAGTCCGAGCCGACAAACAGGTAATCGTAATGCAGCTCCTCATATGCATCAACATCCTCTTGACTGCACTCGACAACCTTATCCACATATTTGCAGGCGCCCACAATCTCCATACGCTCTTCAAGCGGTATAAAAAGCTTTTTACCCTTATGCGACCCGTCGGTATGAACACCGACCACAAGATAGTCGCAATATTGCTTTGCGCGGCGCAGTAAATTTAAGTGACCGATATGGAACATGTCAAAGCTACCTGTAAGATAGCCTATTTTCATACGGCTTTTCGTTTCAAACGAATTTTTTGCCGATTTATATTTATAGCTTTCGGCACCGAACCTTACAGGGTCATCGTGATAGCGGCGCAAAACATCGCCGTATACCTCATAATTAGGTATATACAGCTCGTTTCGGTTAAGCATTTCGTCAACAACGGTTTTTGCAAGCGCCGACACCGCAGTCGGGTCGTCCTTGCCGCCGTGAAAGCCCGTACCGTCTATTCTGCCCGGGGCTACCGTTAAAATTCTGTTCGCAACGCCGCCACCGCAAAGCTCGGCATTAAGACTTTCACAAAAACGCGAAAGCGCCGCCTTGCTTGCCGCATAGGTTGCATAAAACGGCGATGAAACAAGACCTGCTATACTTGAAATAACAGCGCAATAAAAATCGTTTTGCGAATTAAGGCGCGAATAGAAAACGCGTATTATCTGCATAGCCGAAAGCGTGTTTATTCTGAAAACATTTTCAATTTCTTCTGCGGTATTTGTTTCGAAACGGTCAAGTCTGCCGACACCTGCGGTTATTACAAGTGCATCTATATCGTAAAGCTCGGCAAGATATTGCGGATTATCCGAAACAAGATTAAAGCGCACCGACTCGACACGCTCGTCGTCGAAATCGCGCACAGCCCTATCAGCCACAATAACCTTTTTACAGCCGCGTTCAAGCAGATTTAAAACTATTGCGGCACCAACGCCACCCGCGCCGCCGACCACCATTGCGGTCTTGTTTTGCATCGTAAATCACATCCAAAACAATATTTTTTCAGCATAATTATCTGAATAATTATACATCATTTTGCACCGAAAGTCAACAAAAAGCACCTGCGAACCTTATTTTTATTAGGTTTTACCCTAACCTTTTGAAATTTCGACAGCCGTATGCTCGGCATTGTCGATAGCCTCGCTTGAAATTCTCGCCTTAATATGGCGG